>JADGHK010000056.1 GCA_019686145.1 Bryobacteraceae bacterium
CCCGGAGGAACTCGACCGGGAAGAAGGAAAAATCCGGAGCGAAGGAAACAAGGGTAATGACGCCCGCACGATCGGCGAGAGCGCAGCGATCGGCGCCTCAGTTGGCGCGATCACCGGGAGTGTCGCAAGCGGACGCCCCGGGATGGGTGTAGGTATCGGAGCAGCGGCAGGGGCTGCGGCGGGACTGGTTGGTGTTCTTCTCACCCGCGGGCCGGATGCTGTGCTCGCTCGCGGAACCACGCTCGAGATGGTGCTGGACCGAAATCTTACCTTTTCGGAAGAGGAGCTCGACTTCAGCAAGGTGCCGGTCATGCTTCGCTCGTTCTCCGATGGCCCCGGTCCCCAGCAGAGCCAGCGGGACCAGCGGTCCACGCTGCCAAGCCGGCGATTCCCCTTCTGACTGCGGCTTCCTAGGTAGCCGCGGCTGCCGCCTTCTTCACGCCCGGCGATGCCGCGAGGCGCGGCACTGTTCCGCGAATGTCAATCGGCAATGCCTGATGGCGGATCAGGCGCGGACCGTCGAAGGTAACTTCAGCCAGGAGGCCATGCTGCGTGTCCTCACGATGGCTCTGGTCGAAGACGAAGTTCCCGAGCGAATAGAAAATGACGCCCGCATTGTAAACTTCCACGGGCTGAACCACGTGCGGGTGATGCCCGATGACCAGCGTTGCCCCGGCGTCGATCACACCCCGCGCGAAGCGAATCTGATCAGCGTTCGGTTTAGAGCGGTATTCCGTGCCCGCATGCATGGAGACAATCACTACGTCCGCGCGCTGTTTCATTGCCCGCACGTCGGCTGCGGCTTCTTCGAGGTTGAGCATTGCGACGCGATCGTCGTCGGAAGTGTGATTACCGTTACGCTGATCGTAGGTGTACGCCAGGAGGCCAAACCTGGTGCCTTCGCGTTCAAGAATCGCTCCGGCGTGGGCCGATGCTGCGTCTTTTCCCGTGCCTACGGGCACAATCCCATTCCGCCCCAGCCAGTCGATTGTGAATTCGAGGCCGTAAGACCCGCAGTCGCGGCAGTGATTGTTCGCCGTCGAGACAGCAGTAATTCCGGCAAGCTTCAGGCCTTCGATCATCTCGGGTTCGGCCTTGAAGACCATCCCGCGTTCGGTCCTCCGGCCGCGGTCCGAGAATGGAGACTCGAGATTGACGAAGGAGAGGTCAGCGGCACACAGCACCGGCGCGATTTCGCGAAAGGGCCATGCAGGATCGTTCCGCTGCGCAGCCACGCGCCCGACGTGACGCGAGAGCATGACGTCCCCTCCGAACAGCATCCGGACCGGGCGTGGAAACCGCGGTGTCTCGGATTCTCCGGATTCGAGCGGCAGTGCCAGAAGGCCAGCCGGAAGCGACAGCAGGTCTCGCCGTCTCATTGCCTTATCGCTTTAGCATAACCGCAGCCGCATCGTCCGTGAACCAGGCAATGCCAGTTTTATCGGTTGGGAGGAGTTGAGCGGGATACCGGATTGGATCGTACGGTCCTTCAAATACCGTGCGCACTGCTTCGGCCTTGTCCGGACCCGCCACAAGAAGCACGGTACGGACCGGAGCCAGCAGCACGCCCGGCAGCAGCGTGATCCGCCATTGCCCGAGCTTCTCCACGTAAACCGCCTCGGCAATGCCATGGCGATCCTGAATCAGAGGTTCGCCAGGAAACAAGCTCGCCGTATGCACGTCCGCGCCGACTCCGCGCTGCATCACATCGAAGCGGGGCAGCTCCTGGTTGCCCAAACCAAAGAACTCTCGAATCTCATCTGCGTAACGGGCAGCAGCCTCGCGAGGTTCCAATTCAGCCCGCACCCGGTGCACATTTTCTGCCGGAATTCCCACGGGTCGAATCAAGAGCGTTTCGGCCAGACGGTAGTTGCTCTGCTCGTGATCGGGCGGCACGGCCCGCTCATCAACCCAGAACACGTGAATCCGGTCCCAGGGGAGCGGAGCCTGGGCCATTTGGGGAAAGAGCAGCTTGGGAGTCGAACCGCCGGACAAGGCGATCGTCGCCCGCGGAGCCGCGGCCAGAACCTCCTCCAGGCTGGATATGATGTGCTGACAGCAGGCTTCTGCGGCCTGCTCGGCTGTCGGAAAGTGTTTCAAGAGCATGTAGACTACAGTGAACTCATTTCGACCGCCCGCTTCAGGGCGCTGTCGTAAGCGGGGTCCCGTCCCACGATATTCAATTCCTCACGCAAGAGCGTCTGATCGTCGAGCTTGGGAAACGCCATGTGGCTAGTCAGCGTGCCGCATTGCAGTTCCACACCCTCTCCCCCGGCTGTGCGGATGGTAGCGACGGGCTCCTTACCGCGGAGCGTCACAGCCTGTACTCCCTGTTCGCCTCCGCCGGTTCGAGACAGCAGGACGCGCGGGCGGTCTTTCAGGCAGGCCTTCAGCCAGCCGGCAAGGTATAACGCGCTCGGTGGCGGAGTCTCGCCGCTGTACTGTACCTCGACCTCCTCAATTTCAGGGATGCGGGCGCTCAGGCGAGGGCTTTCGAAGGCATTCGCCAGACATTGCCGCCAGCGGGTCAATCGCGTCCAGGCAAGATCAGCAACCACAGGATGAGCCGTTCTCGCTCCGGACTTGAGAAATCCTTGCGGATCCTTCAGGCGATCAGAATCGACAATCAGCTTGTCGACAAGTGGGATGAGGACAGAGAAGTCGTCCGAAGGCAGCGTACGCGCGCAGCGGGACCACATCACGACAGGCAGATCCGGGGCGATCAAGCCCAAGACAACCGCTGCGACCTCTTTCAAGCGGTCGGGGGACGCCGTGATCTCAATTTGCTCCGAACAGATCTGCTGCCGCGATCCGAACGGCATCCAGCATTGGGCGTTCACGCGGCCCGAGACTTCCGCTTTATCCTTGAGCTGAATTACGATCGTGCGGCTCGGATGTGCCGGCGTCAGCTGCGCGAGCGTTTCGCTAACCGGCATGGCCTCTTCCTCCTCCACCAGGACGATTAATGTCATGGTGCAGGCCCGTAAAACTCCCTGCCCCCCTCGCTCCTCCTTACCGAGCTTGACCCACAGGTCGGACAGCTCCCGCAGCAATTGCTCCGCCTGCAACCCCGCCATTACGGGATCCTCCATGCGTGACCATGACGGGCAAGCATCTCATCCGCGGCTTTGGGCCCCCAGGTGCCTGCTTCATAATTCGGAAAATCGAACTTTGTCTCGGACCAGACCTGCAGAATGGGCTCGACAACCTGCCAGCTTGCCTCCACCATGTCCTGCCGCGTGTAGAGCGTCCCATCGCCGCGCATTGCATCGAGCAGCAGCGTCTCGTAGGCTGACGGCGACCGGGCGCCAAAGCTCGAGCCATAGTTGAAATCCATGGAGACGGGGCGTAGCCGCATTCCATCGCCCGGATGCTTCGACAGGAACCGCAGCGAAATTCCCTCCTCCGGCTGGATTCGCAGGATTAGCAGATTCGCCTGTATATCCGGCGGCAACTGTTCTCCGGCGCCGTTGTTCCGGAACAGCGACAAAGGCGCGGAGTTGAATCGAATGGCGATGTCCGTCACCCGCTTGGGGAGCCGCTTCCCCGTCCGGATATAGAAAGGGATTCCCGCCCATCGCCAGTTGTCGACATAGAAGGTGACGGCAGCGTAGGTATCGGTTTGGGCCTCTGGAGCTACGCCCGGCTCCTGACGAAAGCCCAAGACCTCCCGCCCGCCGACTCTCGCCGGGCCATACTGCCCCGGCACGGCGTTGAGGAGCACCTCCTCCGGCTTCATGACGCGAACCGACCGCAGGAGCTTTGCCCGCTCATCACGCACTGCGTCCGGCTCAAACACCGCTGGCGGTTCCATTGCCACCGTTGCCATTACCTGCAACAGATGGTTTTGGATCATGTCGCGAAGCGCGCCCGTCTCCTGATAGAAACTGCCTCGCCCCTCGACTCCGATCTCTTCGGCTGCCGTGATTTGCACGTGGTTGACGTACCGCCGGTTCCAAAGCGGCTCGAAGATGCCGTTGCCGAATCGGAAGGCCTGAATGTTCTGGACGGTCTCCTTGCCGAGATAGTGGTCGATCCGGTAGACCTCGTTCTCCGGGAACACACGCCGGATGGACTCGTTGAGTTCCCGCGCGCTTCTCAAATCGTGGCCGAATGGTTTCTCCACGATCAGACGGCGCCACCCTGCCCCTTCGTGAAGTCCCGACTGTCCGATTCCTTCCACAACGGTCGCGTACTGGCTCGGCTGGGTAGCGAGATAGAACATGACGTTGGCGCCCGCCTGGCGCTTCTTCTCCACTTCTGCGAGCCGCCGCGCCAGACGCTGGTACAGGTCCGGGTCGTTGACATCCCCCGGCTCGTAGAAGATTCCGCAGGCAAAGTCGCGCCAGGCGCCGGAATCGAAAGAGTTATCCTCGGAGTACTTCTCGACCGCCTCGCGCATCTTCTCGCGGAAGTCATCGTCCGACATCTTCGTCCGCGAGTTACCGAGAATAGCGAAACCCTGGGGCAGTTTTCGGTCGAATGCCAGCCGGTACAGGGCAGGAACAAGCTTCCGGCGGGTGAGGTCCCCGTTTGCCCCGAAGATGACCAGCGTGCACGGCGGAACACTACGCTCAAATCGCAGCGGGTCGTGGAACGGGTTTTGCTCGGACATGCTCACAATCTAGCATGCCCGTCCCGCTCGTCTTCTTTTGTAACCTCCCTCACCCTGCGAAACCGGCCTGCATGCTGTGGGTTTGATACGCTGGTCTTAAGGGCGCACGCTCCTTGCGTATGGTTTTGCGCAATGCCTTGCTTCGCCTTTCCGGGCAAAAACAGTTGCGCCACTGGATGGAGACTTCACCCGCCGCTTCCCGCCTGACGTCGCGATTCATTGCCGGCGAGACTCTCGAGGACGCAGTGAAGGTATGCCGGACCCTGAATGAGGATGGATTTCTCGTCTCACTTGACCATTTGGGCGAAAACGTAACAACCGTCGAGGAAGCCGCCGCAGCCACCGAAGCCGCCGTGCAGGCAGTCGAGCGGATTGCGAGCGAGCAACTGCAATCGACGATCTCAGTGAAGCTGACCCAGCTCGGCCTCGACCTCTCGGAGCAGATCTGCCGTCAAAACCTGGTCCGCCTGATGAAGACGGCGAGCCGCTTTCGGATCACAGTCGAAATCGATATGGAATCCAGCGAGTATACGGATCGTACTCTCGCCTGCGTCCGGGAGATGCACGGCGAGTTTGGGTTCGTGCGCGCTGTGATTCAAGCCTATCTTTACCGAAGCGAGGAAGATATCCGCGTGCTGTCCGAACAGGGCGTGCCGGTCCGGTTGTGCAAAGGGGCGTACAAGGAACCGGAGTCGCTTGCTTTCTCCGAAAAGGCGCAAGTCGACCGGAACTATCAAAAATTAACACGTCTTTTGCTCGAGCGAGGGACGTATCCGGCAATTGCAACACATGATTCCGCCATGATCGATACGGCTCTCGCGGCGGCCCGGGAGCTGGGCCTGCCGGCAGACCGGTTCGAATTTCAGATGCTGTACGGCATCCGCCGGGACCTGCAGCAAAGCCTTCGATCGAAAGGATATAGGGTCCGTCTGTACGTTCCCTACGGGGACGCCTGGTACCCGTATTTCATGAGAAGGCTGGCGGAGCGGCCGGCGAACTTGCTTTTCCTCGCCAGGAACCTTTTCCGCCGCTGATTCCGTCAATTAGGGCATGAGGTACTGGCTCTACCTTGCCGGGAAGTTAGCTGTTGCCTCCGGGTTCATGTTTGGCGTGTGGCAGGGCCTCGTCCGCTGGTTGCCGGAGCCGGAACCCTTTCTGTCTTATCGTGTTTCCCGTTTCGGCCAGGATCCGCTGTGGACGTTTGTGATCCTCTTTTTCACCCTGGCGAGTCTCGGCCTGCTCGCGCTCATCCTCCTCGATCAACGCTATCGCTGCCGGACGTGCCTCCGCCGCCTGCGCATGCCGCTAACCAGCGGCTCATGGCCGTCAAGTTTCCTTGTCGGAATTCCCAAAACCGAATATATTTGCCCCTACGGGCACGGATCGCTGCGAGTTCCGGAGCTGCACATAAGCGGACTGCAGCCGCCTGTCTGGAAACCGAACGACGACTTATGGACGCAACTGCGCAAACTGGAAGAGAACCGGGGGTAACCCGCGCTCCGGCCCGCTGGCGAATCGCTCTGAGCGTCGCCGTCCTGGCTGGACTGGCAGGAGCTGTGGTCTTGATGTTTCCTCCTTATCTCGACAACTTCAAGCTTCAGCAGAGCCTGGATGAGCTGGTAGCCAGACCGGAGACGGCGGCGCTTTCCGAAGAGATTCTGCGGACTGAGGTGGCGAACCGGGCGGCGCGTCTCGGGATCCCCGTCCGCCCGTCTCAGGTGCGAATTGCGCGCGGCGAAGAAGGGATTCGAGTCGAAGTTGCCTACCTGGTTCGAGTGGATTTTCCGTTTTACACAGTTGACCTCCATTTCCGTCCGTCCGCGGCTGCCCGGTAAGGCGTCCGGCGATCATGAGAAAATGACTAAAGGTATTTAACGTTGCCTCTTCGAATGCATTTGCCCAAGAAGGCCCGTCTGGTCCGCTTCCTGATGCACCCCGCCGGCAAGTTTCTTGTCGGCTTCGCTACGTTCCTCCTGGTGCTCGGAGCAGGCTGCTTTACATATCTGTACGTCCACTATTCGAAACTCATCGACGCCAAACTGAAGGCCGGCCCCTATGCAAACACGTCCAAGCTCTACGCCGCGCCAAGCGTCATCATGATCGGCGATGAAGCCTCGCCCGAAGAGATCGTCGCGCAGCTCAGACGAAGCGGATATGGCGAATCGCGATCCAACCGGATGGGCTGGTACAACGTCCGCGCGGATCAGGCGGTGGAGATCTTCCCCGGTCCGGATTCGTTTGCTCCGCGCGAGGATGCCGTGATCAAGTTCAGCGATGGGAGGGTGTCGGAGATCATCTCGCTGCGTGATCACACGCCCCGTACTCAGTACTTCCTCGAGCCGGAGCTGATCTCGAACCTGTTCGATCGGAATCGCGAGAAACGCCGTTTAGTACGGTTTGAAGATATCCCGAAAGTCCTGGTCGACGCCGTCACTTCCGCCGAAGATAAACGCTTCTTCCATCACCAGGGCTTCGATCCCCTGCGCATCATCGCCTCGGCTTACCAGGACATTCGAAAAGGCTACCGCTTTGCCGGCGCCTCCACGCTCACCATGCAGCTTTCCCGCATGTTCTGGCTGACGCCGGAGAAGACCATCAAGCGCAAGGCGCTGGAGCTTTTGATCACGCTGCACCTTGAGCGGAAGCTCACAAAGAAAGAGATTTTCGAATACTACGCGAATCAGATCGATCTCGGCCGGCACAGAAGCTTTTCGATTCACGGCTTTGGAGAAGGCGCGCAGGTCTACTTTGGTAAGGACATCCGGCACCTCACGCTCCCCGAAGCAGCGCTGCTTGCCGGACTCATCCAGCGCCCCAACTATCTGAATCCCTACCGGCATCCGGAGCGCGCCAAGGCCCGGCGCAACATCGTCCTCGGGCTGATGAGGGAAAACAAGCTCATCACGGATCGCGAGTATGAAATGGCCATTCGGGCGCCTGTGGAACTCGCTAAGGGCGGTGCGGAATCGACGGATGCGCCGTACTTTGTGGATTTGGTCAATGACGAACTGCAGGAGAACTTCGCCGACCACGACTTCCAGGCCAGGTCGTACCGGGTCTACACGACCCTCGACATGAACCTCCAGCGGGAGGCTGTCGAAGCCGTGAGGATCGGCATGAAGGAAGTCGACGACCAACTCAGGGCTCGCAGGAAGGACAAGACACTGCCCGTGGAGCCGCAAGTAGCTCTCGTCGCGCTCGATCCCCAGACCGGCGAAGTCAAGGCCCTGATCGGCGGCCGCAACTACGGCGTGAGCCAGTTAAACCGCGCGCGCTCAATGCGCCAGCCGGGGTCCATCTTTAAGCCGTTCGTCTATGCTGCGGCGCTCGCTACAGCTGTGGAAGAAGCGCCGTCGGCTGTCCTGACGCCGATCTCCACATTCGTGGATGAACCGACAACGTTCTGGCACAACAACCGCCCTTACGAGCCGAACAATTACAAGAGCCAGTTCTTCGGGCTGGTCACAATGCGTCAGGCGTTGACCAAATCCCTGAACATCCCCACCATCAAGACTGCAGAAGCGGTCGGTTACGAGAAAGTTGCCAACTTTGCCAGAAGCGTTGGCCTGAACGCCGAACCGACGCCTGCCGTTGCACTCGGGGCTTACGACAACACGCCGCTCGATATGGCCGGGGCTTACACGGTCTTTGCCAATATGGGGGTGTATTCCGCCCCGAACTGGATTCGCGCAATTCGGGATGAACAGGGCAACGCCCTCTACGATGCAAAGCCTGTCCGAAAGCAGCTGCTCGACCCGCGTGTCGCTTACCTCATGGTGAACATGCTCGAGGACGTGATGCGCACCGGTACCGGTGCGGGAGCCCGAAGCCGCGGCTTCCTGCTGCCTGCAGCGGGCAAGACCGGCACCTCGCGGGACGGTTGGTTTGCCGGATTCACGACAAAACTGCTTTGTGTCGTCTACGTCGGATTCGACGATGGCAAGGAGTTGAAGCTCGAGGGGGCCCGGGCGGCCCTTCCCATCTGGACCGAGTTCATGAAGCGGGCTCATAAGTATCGGCAGTACCGGGCTGTCAGCCAGTTCTCGCCGCCGGAGGGAGTCGTTACCGTGGACATCGATCCCGCGACCGGCCTGCTGGCTTCCGTCGGCTGCCCTTCTGTCCGGAGCGAGGTTTTCATCGCGGGCACTCAACCCATCGAGGTTTGCCACTTCCACGGTGGCGTCCGGACTGCGACGCACGTCGCGGGCTGGGACCCTTCAGGCAATGACGGAGTGGCGGCGCCCGCAGGGGCGCAGCCAAATTCCATCGTTCTCGAAGGCAAGCCGGTCGCGAAATCAGTACCGCCCGCTCCACAAAAGGCTGTGCCGCCGCCCCCCAGCGCGAAGGAACAGCCTAAAGAAAAGAAAGGCTTTTTCGGACGGCTGAAGGATCTCTTCCGCTAACCGGCCTGGCCCCTGCGATTTCGGATACCGCGGTAGCTTTTTGCAGGCAGCCGCGGACGCATTTCCGCGCTATAGTGAGTGATGGACCAACGCAGGAGGCAAGCATGGTTTCCAGTAAACTCGCACTCGCCAGCGTTCTTGTCGTTGTAGCGAGCCTTGCCCAGCCGACGGGCTCTGAAGCGAGCGCCGCGCTGCGCTCCAACGACCAGGGAAATCCGTCTTCCTCCCTTCGTCCCGAGGGAAGCAAACCCGCCGTGACGCCCGAGATGCGCGGGGATATCTACATGGCGCGGAAGATGTACCGCGAGGCGATTGAGGTCTACCGTCAAGCCCCGGTCTCGCCCGTGATCATGAACAAGATTGGGATTGCCTACCACCACATGCTCGACCTGGATATGGCAAAGAAGTACTACGAGCGGGCGGTCAAGCTCAACAAACA
>JADGHK010000057.1 GCA_019686145.1 Bryobacteraceae bacterium
TTCAATGCATGTTTGCGTTCTTTCTGAATTCTTTCATCGGCCCCGGACTCGTTTCGCCGGACCTCGCAAACAATGCGCTGCCCCTCTACCTGTCGCGCCCGTTTTCACGGACCGAGTACGTGCTGGGGCGAATGTCGATCATCCTTATTCTTCTGTCCTTGATGACCTGGATTCCGGGGCTGCTGCTGTTTTTGCTGCAGGGCTACCTGGAGGGTTGGGCGTGGTTTACGGGGAATCTGCGTCTGGCGTTTGCTCTGCTTGCGGGTTCGCTCATCTGGATCGCGCTGCTGGGTTTGATGTCGCTGGCGGTGTCGGCGTGGGTGAAGTGGAAGCCGATTGCAGGCGGTTTGCTGTTCGGGATCTTTTTTGTCGCGGCTGGATTTGGCGAAGCGATCAACGCTGTCCTGAGGACGAAGTGGGGGCACCTCATCAACGTCAGCCATCTTGTCGGCACGGTGTGGCTCTCCCTGTTTGAGGAGCCGATGCGCCGTGGATCCGGAGCCGTCTTCTTTCGTGTGTTCCCCGGCGAAGAGATTCCCGTATGGATGTGCTGGCTTGCGCTGTTCGGCATGTGCCTGTTCTGCCTCTGGCTTCTCGGCAAGAAGATTCGCGGCGTGGAGATTGTGCGATGACGGGCGACGACTGCATCGTCTTTGATGACGTCTCTCGCTTTTATGGCGACGTACTGGGCGTGAATCACGTAAACCTGACGATTCCTCCAGGCATTACGAGCCTGGTAGGACCCAATGGGTCAGGCAAGACCACGCTGATGAACCTGATGACGGGGCTGATCCGACCCACTCGGGGCAGCATCCGGGTTCTGGGCATTAGCCCGGAGAATCCCGAAGCTCTGTTCCGCCTCGTGGGCTACTGCACGCAGTTCGACAGCTTCCCGAAGGGCATGACCGGCTACCAGTTCGTAAGCTCGTACCTGCGGGTGCACGGCTACAGCAGAGAGGAAGCGGACCAGCGGACGTGGGAGGCGCTGGACAAGGTGAGCATGAGGGAAGCGGCTCACCGGAAGGTCGCCGGCTACAGCAAAGGGATGCGGCAGCGCATCAAGCTGGCGCAGGCTTTGTCGCACAGCCCGAGAGTCCTGGTTCTCGATGAGCCTCTGAACGGCCTTGATCCCATGGCGCGAGCGGAAACGATCGCTCTGTTTCAGGCGCTGGGCAGGCAAGGCGTTCACGTCATCGTTTCGAGTCACATCCTGCACGAAGTCGACCGCATCTCGGACCAGGTTGTGCTGCTAAGCTCCGGCTACGTTGTCGCCGAAGGACAGATTCAAGGCGTGCGCAGCGAAGTGAAGGACCACCCAATTCAAATTGCGATTCGCTGCACCCGGCCAAGGCTGCTGGCCATGCGCCTGTTCGAATACGATCACATGGTGGAAGCCAGCATCCACCCGGACGGGCTCGGGCTGCTGATACGCACGCGCGATGCTGATGCGCTCTATCTTGCTCTGAATCGGCTGATTCTGGAATGCGATCTGGAGGTGGAGTCCGTGGCGCCGGCTGACGAAGATGTGAATTCGGTGTATCAGTATCTGATCGGAAGCGAAGGGGCTGCAGCATGAATACGGCACAGTCACTGCCCTGGGATCTCTGGTCGCGTCAAATCGCATCCGTGCTGCGGCTGGAGGTGAAGAAAAGCTTCCTCTCTCGCCGGGCTCTCTGGATTTACCTGCTGGCCTGCGCGCCGGTCTTGCTTACCGGCGGACATACCCTCCATCAAATGGCTCTAAGCCAGTCGGACTGCTCGGTTTCGGTAGATACGCTGGTCTTTGCAGGCATCTTTCAGTTCTTCTACCTGCGTCTGGGAATTTATTTTGGCTGCGTCGGCATCTTCACGAACCTCTTCCGCGAGGAAATGCTGGAGCGGACGATGCATTACTACCTCCTGACGCCCATGCGCCGGGAGGTGCTGCTGGCGGGCAAGTATCTGGCGGGACTGCTGGCTTCCGGTATTCTCTTCAGCCTCAGCGTTGCGGCCTCATATCTGCTGATTGCCGCGCATTTGGGCGACGAGTGGCGCGAGTTCCTCTTTGCGGGGCAGGGAATGTACCAGCTCGCCTGGTATCTGGTAGTTACGATTCTGGCCTGTGTCGGATATGGCGCCGTCTTTGTCCTGGCGGGGCTGATCTTCCGGAATCCCATGATTCCTGCGGCGGTCATCATGGTGTGGGAAGCTGCGAACGCCTTCCTGCCGCCGGTCCTTCAACGGCTGAGTGTCACCTTTTACCTCAAGTCGCTCAGCCCGGTAGAAATCCCGGTCAAAGGCCCCCTGGCGCTGTTTGCCGTGAACGCCACGCCCACTCCGGCATGGCTTGCGATTCCCGGACTGATCCTGGTATCCCTCGCGATCCTGTCTTGGGCCAGCCGCCGGGTGCGGAACCTGGAAATCAGCTACACGGAATAGGTGTTCTATCTGGGAGCGGGCGCGCCGGTCCGCCGGGGCGGTTCGAGAAAGAGATATTCGGTCTCTTCAGAAAGAAGAACCCACAGCGCGTAAAGCCCGATCGGGGTTCCGATCGGAACGGCGAGCACGTCCAGGAGCGCCACGGGGATCGCGATGTAGCGTGCCCAGCCGGCATAACGCAAGAGACCGAAACCGGAGAGGATGGCCGGAAACGCAGCGATCAGCAAAACCGCGCTGAGAAGCGTGAGGTACGTCGCGCTGGCAGGCACCGTATCTGCGAGTCTCCGGCTGGAGAAGGCCAGCAGGAGCTGTACGATCCGGTCCATCCAAAGTAGCGAAAGGATTCCGAACACCGCGCCGCCAGCGCCGGCGCAGATATTGATCCATCCCAGCGCTCGGACATGTCGATCCATGAATAACTACCAGCTAACCTCAATCTCGTAGTGATCGGCTCCGCTTCCCGAGTCCCGGATTTCGAAGATCAGCCGGTAGCCATTCCGGCTGGAGGGATACTCGAGGATCTCCACACTTCCACGGCCTCGCCGTTTGCGAAGCGATACATTGAGAGTCTCTGCAGCAGGCAATTCTCTCTCAAAAATGACGTTCTGCATCGAAACCGGATCACCCGTTACGACATCGAGTTTCGCTTCCCGGCCCTGCACGATCACCCGCACCTGCCCGTCCACCTGCCCCGACCAGGTCAGGCCCCGAGCGGTAATCCCAGACCTGAGACTGAACCCCGAGGCGCGCCGCCACGACAGGGAGAAGGAATAATTCGAGGCTCCGCTTTCCGGGTCGCTGACCAGGACTACGGCCGCATAGCCGTTCTGGTGCGATGGCTGCTCGATGAGACGGATTTCGCCGCGCCCTTTTGCGTTCTCAAGAGTAGCGAGAAACGGGCTGGAAGGCATTGCGCGCCGGACACGGATTCGCTCCCGGCTCACCGGCTGTCCGCTACGTGCTTCGGATTGGCACGTCGTCCCGGCGCATCGCACCACGACCTCCCTGTCTACCCGGCCGCTCCAGCTCACCTGCTCGTCATCGTGGTCCTTCTTCTTCCCCTTCGGGTCGAAGGGGTCACGCAGCTCCTCGCCGCCTCCCCAGTAGAATTCGAGAGCGTACAGAGTCGCGCCCGGCTGCCGGTCGTCGATACCCACAGCAAGGGTGTAGTTGTTTTCGATGTTAGGCTGTTCGACAACCCAGACACGGCCCCGGCCCTCTACTACGCGGACGTCCACGTTCTGACGGCGATCGGGCAGTTGGCGAAAGAAGCGGTGATAGGGGTACTGCACGGGAACGCCGCTCTCCTCGCGGACCTTCAGGCGATCGCCGCGCACCAGCAGGGTAACAACGCCGTCCACCTGCCCTTCCCACACCAGGTTTGGCTCCTGACCTGCAAGCAAACCTCCCAGCAGGAGGGGCGCGAGCACGGCGCTAAGAAACTTCACTTCTCGATTCTACAGTGCATGTGGCAACGCTTCCAAAAGGGAACCGGAGTCCTGCCGGACTGCGTACTGTCTTTCATGGGGAGGAAAACCGGGCAGGCTGCCATTGTTGTGCGAACCGCCTGCAAATGAGGAAACACGGTAGAATATCCGTGTCGCAAGTTGTATTGGAATGGACTCTACAATATGCCGGCTTATCTCTGCCGGGTAATCGTACGCAGAGAAAGGGCCGGATAAAGGGAGTCTAGTAGCTGGAGCTCAGCCTAGGAGATTATGCCACTCGACGCACCGCCACTCGCGATGCTTGCTTCGTCCGCCACGGACCAGTTCCTTCGCTCGCTGTTCGACACGAGCTTTGCAGGGATCCACCAGCTGGACTGGTTCGACTGGATGCTGTTGATTCCCTATTTCTCGATTCTCGGCATTCTCTCTCTGTTCGGGCTGCACCGGTACGAGATTATACGGGCCTACTATAAGTCGCGCCACAAGATTCCGAAGGAGCCGCCGCAACGCTTTTCCGAACTTCCTCCGGTCACGATTCAGCTTCCTCTTTTTAACGAGCGTTACGTGGTGGACCAGTTGCTGGAGTCGGTGACGAAGATCGAGTATCCCCGGCACCTGCTTCAAATTCAGGTTCTCGACGATTCCACCGATGAGACTCATCCGTATACGGAAGCTCTCGTCGCCCGCTACCGGGAGCGCGGCTTCCCCATCGAGTACCACCACCGCACAAACCGTCACGGCTTTAAAGCGGGAGCTTTACAGGAAGGGTTGAAGACGGCGACCGGCGAGCTCATCGCAATCTTCGACGCGGACTTCATGCCGCCCCCGGACTTCCTGAAGCGTACAGTGGATTTCTTTGCGGACGAAAGCGTGGGCGTCGTCCAGACGCGCTGGAGTTATACCAACCGCGAGTACAATCTGTTGACCGAAGTCGAGGCAATGATTCTCGACGGGCATTTCATCCTCGAACACTGCGCCCGGTACGGGAACGATCTCTTCTTCAACTTCAACGGGACCGCGGGAATCCTTCGCCGCAAGATGATCGAGGATGCGGGCGGCTGGCAGCACGACACTCTCACGGAAGATTCCGACCTCAGCTACAGGGCGCAGTTGAAGGGCTGGCGCTTCGTCTATGTTCCGTCGGTTGACTGTCCGTCGGAATTGCCGTTTGAGACGTACGGCTTCCAGGTGCAGCAGTCGCGCTGGGCTAAAGGGCTTACGCAAGTCGCCAGGAAGCTGCTGGTCCCGATCCTGAAGGCGAATCTTCCCTTAAGAACAAAGATCGAAGCAGTCTTCCACCTCACGCCGAATATCTCCTACCCGCTCATGTTGATCGTCTCCGCGCTGATGCTGCCGGTGATGATCGTCCGCTTCTACATGGGCTGGTGGCAGATGCTTCTGCTTGACGTTCCGCTCATCATCGCTTCGTTCTGGTCTATCACGATTTTCTATGTGATCGCGCAGCGCGAGCTCTACCCGAAGAGCTGGAAGCGCTCGATCTTTCTGATCCCCGCTCTGATGGCTGCCGGCGTCGGCCTGACGATTATCAACACCCGCGCTGTTTTGGAGGCCTTGTTCGGTATCCAGACCAGTTTCGCCCGTACGCCGAAGTATGCCGTCGGCGGAAAGAAAGTGAAACTGACCGACGTCAAGTACAGGCGGCGGAGTGGTTGGCTGCCCTACATTGAAATCGCGCTTGGGACGTTCTTTCTCTTCGTGAGCAGCTACGCAATCGACACGTACAATTTCCTGGCCTTGCCGTTCCTGCTGGTGTTTGTTGCGGGCTACTACTGGGCCGGCATCTCCACCCTATGGCAGGAGTACCAGGGCAAGCTCCGATGGCAGCGTGAGCGGCAGCTCGAGATGGAGACAGCCGCTTTGCGCTAGCGCGGGCTGACGCGAAGTTCCTCTTCCAGTTTGACCTTCTTATACTGCAAAGGGAAGCTCTTGCCGGAGTAGTAGGCCTCCCATTGATCCCGATAGTGGGATGACAGGATGTGGCCGGACTGGCCGATGGTGATGTTCTGGAAAGAGCGATCCCAATCTGCCAGGTCAGCGACAAAGCGCATTGACGGGCCGAGACGCTGCGTGGTCTGTTTCACCGTCGTAGCGGATCCGCTCATTGGTATGCGTCCAATGCTGAAATAGGAGCCGATCCACGGGAGCCTGGAAATGACCGGATGCGCGAGAGTCACCGTGTTGAGCCGGCCATAGTCCCACTTCGCGATCCGCGGGCCCTGCATTCTCTTGCCTTCGTCGATAGCGTCAGCAAACGACGAGAGCAGAAAAGCGTCATAGTCCTCGAACCAGTCTTTCGGCCCCTCTCGCAGCAACTTTTCCACGACTGCCGGCGCTGCCTGGAAGCCGTAGGCCAGCCCTTTTCCAGGCGCCGCCTTCTCTGCGATATCCCGAAGCAGATGCTGGTAGAAGAGGGTCACAACCACTGGTGCTGCGGTTCCCTTCTCCATCTGGCCGTTCCAGTTTCTTAGAAGCTCAATGGCTTCTTCGAGCGAGGGGTCCTTCGACTTGTGGCGGTCCCAAGCTGCCACAACCTGCTTCGCCAGGAAGTGAGAGAGCGGAGAATAGACATCCTTCTGGACTGCAAGCGTCTCTTCGGGCGTCCACTTTTGCCGGCTGCGCAGCAGCGCGTAAATCTGGCGGTAGCGATGAGGGGACGCAAAGGTGCCGTTCACCCGATAGGGGTAGTTTTCGGGGAACGGGTTCTGGTTTGCCGTGACGAGGATTCCGGACGCGGGATTGTAGATGGACGGCAGTTCGTCGAATGGAATCCAGCCGTCCCATTCCGCTTCGCCGGAACTCCCGTCGACGGGTAAGTTACCGTCGAAGTTCCTTCGTATGGGAAGCTTGCCGGTCGCCTGATAACCGATATTGCCGTCGACGTCCGCATATACGAAGTTCTGCCCGGGTCCAGGGAAGCGGCGGAGTGCGTTGCGAAACTCCTCCCAATTGCGGGCGCGGTTGATATCTGCAAACGGAAACTCGAACCCGTTCGGCTCCGCGGCTGCCCAGCGAAGCGCATAGTACTGGTTGTTCTCATTCAGAAAGATGGGACCGTGACGAGTCACCCAGACCGCTGCTTCCACCGGGCGCTGGCCCTTGACGGCAATCCACTCGCGCTCAAGCCGCGCCTGCTCCCATCGATTGCGATAGAGGTATCGTCCCGTCTGCGGATCGAACTTCTCCAGGTACAGGTCCTGAACGTCGAACTGCAGATTGGTGACGCCCCATGCAATGCGTTCATTGTGTCCAATGATGACGAACGGAAGTCCGGGAAGCGCTACACCCGCGACATTCAGCCCCGGCGCCTGCAAATGGACCTGGTGCCACGTGGCGGGCAGCGAGAACTGGAGGTGAGGGTCGTTCGCAAGAATCGGACTTCCGGTGGCGGTATGCTTTCCGGAAATGGCCCAGGCATTCGAGCCCGGCTGAAATGGGCCGCCGGTTGCCGTGGGAAAGAGGAAGCTCACCTTCGCGGGGTCTCCTGCCCTGAGCATCGCGGCGTGCCCGGCGTCGCTGCGCCAGCTGGTCGTCAGCTCCCGGTACATCTGGAGTCCTACAAGCATGGAATCCACGACGGTCCATGGCCGGGGTTCGTACGACAGCAGGTGAAATTCGAGGGGGAGACGGTCGCGGCAAGTCTCCAGGTAGAAGTTCACGCCGCGGGCATAGGCCGCGAGCAATGCCCTGTCCCCCTGCGGCAGCGTTCTGTATTGCTGTTCGGCAATACGGCGCATACGGAGCTTTCGAGATTCCCGGTCCGCTTCGAGCATCGCCGGTCCCACGATTTCGGCCAGCTCGCCCGCTGCAAGGCGGCGCAAGGCATCCATCTGCCACATCCGGTCCTGTGCAGTCGCAAAGCCTTGGAGGAATGCGACGTCTTCCAGGCTGTCGGCCGAGATATGGACAACGCCGAGGCGGTCCCGGCCAATGCGGCCCTCGCTGCTGATGGGCGCCTTGATGCGGCCGGAAGTCTGGGGTAGCGGCCGCCACGCAAACCAATATCCGGCAGCTAGCAAAGCAATTGCAGCGATCCCAATCAAAACGTTGAGAACGCGTAGAACCTTGGTCAGGGACACCATACTCAGTGTATCGCCGCGCTCGTCTGAAATCCGCTATGGTGTAGGAGGCTGGTAGTTTACAGCTCTCGGTATGGACTATTTCGGATACCGCTTCCTATTGATGGTGCTGATCATCGCTGGCAACGCCTTCTTTGCGGCGGCGGAAGTCGCGCTTCTTTCGGTAAGACAGTCAAGGCTGAAGACGATGGCCGAGGAGGGGGTTGTCGGCGCGCATGCAGCGCTGAACCTTCTCGCGAATCCCGAACGCCTGCTTTCCGTTGTACAAGTCGGCGTGACCCTGGCCAGTTTGGGTCTCGGCTGGGCTGGAGAGGAGGCTCTCTACACAGCCCTCGTCGCGTTGCTGCAGCCCTTTGAAACGCCAGTCACGCAAGCCGTCCTCCACGGCGTCTCCTTCGTTTTCGCCTTCCTGATCATGACTTACGCTCACGTCGTGCTCGGGGAGGTGGTCCCGAAGAATATCGCGATCGACAGCGCCGACCGTCTCGCCGTCATCGTCGCTCCTGCTCTGCTGCTGTTCTACAAGGTGTCTGAGCCATTCGTTTTCGTAATTGAACGATCCGCCGCTGCCATGTCGCGCGCGCTCGGAGTGGAAGGGAGGACGCGCGGCGGGGGGCATTCTGCCGAAGAGCTGAAGTACATCATTGCTTCGAGCCGCATTGAAGGGCACCTTCTCGAGTCCGTAGAGGACGCAATCGGAAGATTGATTGATCTGCAGGACATCTCGACCCGGCAAATCATGGTGCCGCGCAACGACATCGTGTCGTTGGAAGTCAATTCGCCCCTGGATGCGGTGCTCCGCACCATGACTGATACCCAGTATTCGCGCGTGCCGGTATACGAGGGCAAGCCTGAGAACATCATCGGATTCATTCATTACAAGGATCTGCTGCCGGTCTGGGAAGAACGGCGGCGGTCCAACGAACGCCGGCGTCCCGTACCCCAATTTCAGCTAAGAAAGCTCATTCACAAGCCCCTCGTTGTACCCGAATCAAAGCCGGCGAGTCAGTTGATCGACGATTTTCGGAAGAGCCACAAACATCTGGCGCTCGTGGTCGATGAGTTCGGCACGATCGTCGGCCTGGTGACGTTCGAAGACGTCCTGGAGCAGGTCTTTGGTGAAATCGAGGATGAATATGACGTCCGCCGTCCCCTTCCCGCCCCCGAAGCAGAGGTGCTGGAACTCGAGGGTTCAACCAGCATCCAGGATCTGAAAACGCAGTATGGCATCGAGCTTCCAACCGAGGCTGGCTTCGAAACGCTCGCGGGGTTCCTGCTCTTCCGGCTCGGCTACATTCCCGTTGCCGGGGAGTCCGTGCAAGAGGGGGACCTTCGCTTCGTCATCCTGGAAATGGACCGCAACCGGATCGCCCGTGTGAGGATCGAGCGGCTCCAAATACCGAAGCTGCCCGAATGACGTCTTGGCGCTTCCTGGCGGTGGCGCAAGAGGTGTAGCATC
>JADGHK010000058.1 GCA_019686145.1 Bryobacteraceae bacterium
CGCCGGAATCTGTGAGCAGCAGATAGGCACGACACATCAAGTCGACAAATTCCACATAATCGAGCGGTTCGGTAAGATCCTGCTCTGCGCAATACATTTTCCACATAATCGAGCGGTTCGGTAAGATCCTGCTCTGCGCAATACATTTATCTCATCGAGTCCGGGATTGTTAAACTGTGTCACACGGGCACAGATAACAAAGAGGTTGCTGTTCTGTTGCGCTTTGCGGGGGATTTGCTCGGATGCTGTGCAGCATTGCTGCATTTGCCACAGTCCGTGTCAGCAACCACCGTCACACAATGTCGTCTCCTTAGAGTTTCGGCTCCGCAGGCGCTGATCGCCTTGAGAAGCCATCCCGAAGCCGCGAGTTTTTTGGCGCAGCGGCAGACCATCGATGCTGCGCGTATACATTCGTTGTTGATCAATGTCCGGACGCTGTCGGCGGAGCGACGTTTTTTTGGATTCCTCATGGAACTTGCCGCTGTTACCGGGCACACACGGCAGCGTCACATCTCAGTCAAGGTGCCGTTGAATGAATCTGAAATAGCCGATTTAATCGGTCTCAATCGATTTTCATTCAGCCGATTGAAACGTCGACTCATTCAGGACGGCATTCTTTACCAAGCAGGGGAAGTGTTCTCGTTTCGAGTAGACCCGCTATCACTTCCTTAGTATACTTTATTTCTCTCGTCTTTTCAATTATTTGTCTAGCGTTGGTTGCATTTGTCAATTTGGTGCGCCTTTCGGGATGATGTTATTTGCTTGCACCGGACAATTGGATAATCGAGTCGGCACTTCGCGTATGCGCCGCAGCACTGTGTCAGCGCGGGACCGCAGACCGCGAAGAGATACCCGTTTGAAAGCGGGTTGAACAGCCAGGCACACCCGATTATTCATGTACTCGAAAGGAGCCACTCAATGGCAAAAGTCAAGAGGAATATTGTGCTGTTGATGTTGGGGATTGCGGCTGTGTCTCACGTAGGTCGGGCACAGGACATTTACGTTCAGCCTTGGGAAACGACGACAGTATACCTCGTCTGTCAATCAGGACAGGTCTGGCTGCAGAACTGCAACGTTTCCGCTTCAATTGCCGCCGTAGAGCCGACGGGCGGCCATTACCACGGTGGCACCCCACGGTACGGTAATCCAAGACAGGGGACGCTGAATCCGAGCAGCGGCAACACCGGTACGCAGGGATATGTCAGTAGTCTGTACAGTGCAACCAGAATTGCGCAGGCGGAAAAGGTCACTGTGTGCGCTCAGGGTGGTGGATGTACCGAATCGTTCATTCAGGTGCGCAGGCCCAACCTGGTGGAGATGTGGGGCGGCTGGGCTCATGTAATGATCGGCTCAACTAGCAGTCACGTGTTCAACCATTTCTTTACGCCTACGACTCGCGATCGGGTACTGGCGGTTGTAGCTCAATACGCTAACGAGTATTCCGGTGCTTCCGGTCTGCCAGAACCGTGGGAGCCCGTCGGCGTCAATGATTCGTCCTTGCCCACGGGGGGAGTGTTTGACATCTGCGCCACTGTTTCAACCTGTGCACCCAGCGCGCAGAATCCCAGCGGTGGAGCAAATCCCTGGAGCGGCCCTCACCAGTCGTCGGCACACGACAACGGAGACGCGGCGGATTTTCGTGGCAATACACAGCCGAACAACATCATCAACGATACTGCGGTGAAGAATCGTTTCAGACAAATCTGTCAGCAACAAGGTCTGCCCGTCGCCATCCACGAGAGTATTGGCAGCAGCAACGAGCACATCCATTGTGCTGCGTATTGATTAGGAGGAATCACAAATGCAGAAGCTCGGCTGTCTTCTTTTTATCGGCTCGCTGTGTGCGTATTCGCAGGTGAACGGGGTGCGGGCCGCGATTTCACCCATTCCGCCGTATCCGCTGGACGGAAGCTTCCGGCTGGACATGCAGGATCAGTATGTGTTCCTGAAAGCCCCCGGGGAATATGTTGTTTCTTATCCGGGGGCTCTCGATCCTGTACGTCGCGCCGGAAGTAACGGTCGCATCGAATTTCCCGTCACGTTTCCAGCACAAGTAGCGCCCGTAATAGACGTACAGGTAGCCACACTTGAGAACGGAGAATATTTGTACTCTTATACCGTAACAAACCGTGGCATCGCCGCAGTCGCACTGGACCGTGTTGCACTGCGAATGCGTTCTATTGAGGCGCTCGAAAGCGTGAAAGCTCCAGTCAACACGCCGGGTTGGAATTTCACACTACTACGGAATGCGGAAGAGCACATCGGACCTGTCTGGAAGGCAATGTCGCCGCAGCAGACACGAAACGGAACGGTACAGATGAGCTTTCGAACTCCCGCCAAGCCCGGAATTGTAGAGATGGTATTTCAGGGAAGCCCGGTAGACAGGTCTTCGGTCAATGACCTTCCGGCACCTGTTAAGGCTAGTATCGAGCGGCTTGACAGGGGAACGCTGGCATCCGTTTCTGTGCTCACAGTCGGTCCGAAATACGCGCCAGAGGTGAACCCGTTCGCTGTTGCTGTCGATCTTCATGCACAAGCAGCTATGTGGTCTGAGGTCCGGGGCACACCGTACACTCTGGAAGTCCGCGACCGGCTACGAGCGTATATGGACGCAGTTGCTCCGTTTGACCGCCCGGTGGAGGAAATCGCCACAAAGCCTGAAGTACATACTTCAGCACGCCCCTTGTCTTACGAAGACGTGCTCCTGCAAACGGTGCTGACTGCGACACTGGGGACAGGTAAGTGAATCGGATGCGCGTTGATGCCGGCCTTCGGGCTGTTGTCGTATCGCTTTATGCTTTCGCAGCCAGTGTGTCTGGCACGCTGGCTGCGAAAGCCGAATACGCGCAATCAGTAGTTCCTCTGAGGGACAGCGGCGAGCGCGCTCGCGTGGAGCCGCATATCGATGAAGGATATATTCGGGTAGACATGATCGGCAGCGATGGGCGACCGAGTGGCACGTCTGTCGTGGTTCCACTCCGAAACCAAGTGGTCCCGGAGATCGGGGTTACAATCACGTCCACCGACGACGGAAAGTTCCATTTCCAGTACAGCGTTAGGAACGGCAAATCGGCGAAACAACGGGTGAATAATTGGGATCTCGTCCTGCCCGCGAGTGCGGCCGTAGGTAGAACTGTGCAGCCGAAGTTCTGGAACTCGGCCACAGTGGTATCGCGGATTTCTCAAGTCGCCCACGGTCTGGATGGTGCCTCAAGTGGTGCCATCCTCAGTTGGTATCGCTCCCTCGATGCCGCTGCCTTCATCACCCCCGGAGAAACCCTCTCCGGTTTTGCTCTCGATAGCTTGTATACTCCCGGCATCGTGTATAGCTATACGTTCGGAGAATGGCCGGATGATTCGGCTTTGGCGAGATTACCGTCCGAGATTGTTCGGGCATTGCTGCCGTATATCAGCATGGAGCACCAGTCACAGCCCCGGATCACCGTGGGGCCGTTCTTTGCGCCTGGCACACCCGCACGTGTCATCGTCAGTTCCTACCGCAGCAGACTCACATCCGCTCCGCCATCCGCTCGAGCGGGAATGCGAGAATTATTCTTAAGAGATATCTCGCAGCTCCTCGCGAATGCAGAGCATGCCATGCAGGAACAGGATCGATTTGTGGCGGCTTTGAATGTTCTCTGCAAGTTCTGTGAGGCGCGTGACGGGAGCTTGTCGGAGAATGCCATCAGACAGGGCATCTACGCCGCGGTCTGCCGGGCATCAACATTGAACGCGAAGTACTAATTGACGTAGACTGCTTAAGAACACCCGCCAAACATCCGCCTCCTACTCCCGCTGCATAGGGACCTCCTGCTCATAAGTGAAACCGGATACAGCCGGGCCCACAGGAGGTTCGGAAAAACGTCCGTTTTCCCGAACTTCGTCGCAATCCGGATATGTGTGACTTTCAGCGATAAATGGCGGTGAATCTTTATCGCTAATTGGCGCGCCGCTGGACGTGTGCAGCGGCTACATCACACAGCCGAGACGCGCCTCAAAGTTCGATACACGGTCGGCCGAGACACGGAAAACAACTCGGCAAGGTCGCTGATCGAATACTTGCCCGTACCGTGCATTCGGCGCAGCTCCTTCTGCTGCTTGTCCGACAGCTTCGGCTTCTTACCTCGGAGCTTCCCCTTGGCGCGCGCGACCGCCATTCCTTCCCGCGTGCGCAACCGAATCAGATCGGCTTCGAACTCGGCGAACGTGGCCAGAATGTTGAAGAACATCTTCCCCATTGGATCGGCCGGGTTGTACCGAGTCTGGCCGAGGGCCAGTGCGACACCGCGCTCGACCAGCGTGTCGGCAATCTGGCGGGCGTCAGGAACCGAACGAGCCAGTCGGTCGAGCTTCGGGACGACCAGCGTATCCCCGCGGCGCACAGCGGCCAGTGCCTAGTCGAGACCCGGTCGCGAGCGATTTGTTCCCGTCAGTCCGTGATCGATGTAAATGCGGTTGGGTGCAACGCCAAGCTCCACGAGCGTGGCGCGTTGAGCGGTCAGGTCCTGTTCATCCGTGGAACAGACGAGTGTTTTGGGCATTGTAGCTGTACGTTAGCGGACCCGCTAGTGAGAAGTAAATCGTACCATCTAAATGAGACACTGCTTATTCGGATTTTGGGCGAAATCTCGAGCGGGCGGAGGCTGTCCGTTCAAGGATCGCCTTACGGACATTGGTTTCCGGCCGGCGCGGGTTGCGTAACGGAGGTGCGTCATGCCCTCGGGGGATCAGACTCCGGTCCTGACGGAGGTGACGGAAACTCAGCGGCAAGAAGCAATGGCTCGCTTCCGCGTGCTGCGCAGCCGCATGTTGAGCGTGACGTTCCTCTACCGCGAGCCGCACTTGAGGCCGGTGTACCGTTGCGAACCGCCCAACGCTGGCTGGCCCGGTATCGTGCCTCAGGCGTGGCCGGACTCGCACGGTTGCCACGTGCGGACCTCGGCCAACGAAAAGTTCCCGCCGAAGTTGTAAAGTTCGTTGAAGGACTCTTCCTCCGTAAACCCAAGCCCTCCGTTGCCTCCATCTATCGGCGGGTGCTCGCCATGACGACGGAGCGACAATGGCCGGCACCGTCCTACGCAAGCGTCTACACGATGGTTCGCGGTCTCGATCCAGCGATGTCACGCTCGCCCACGAGGGTGAGGCAGCGTTCCGCGACCGTTACGAACTGGTGTACCGGCATCGCGCCGAACGCCCAAATTCCATCTGGCAAGCCGATCACACCAACGATCAAGGTACCGGTTGGATACAGGTTCACGGTGCGAGTGAATCGAGACATCCTGTTCGAGGCACCGTACGAGCCACTTCAGGCCGATCCACAACCGTTGGTACCGGGTGACAGGGGCTTGCGACACCGGAACTCGACCTCCTGATCCTCGACGCGAACGGCGCTCTTCCCCTTCAGAAACCCGATCACCGATGCTACCGGGTGCTTTGGGGGAATCGCGATGCACATGTGTACGTGGTCCGGCATCAGGTGCCCCTCGATAATCCGGCACTCCTTTTGCCGAGCCAGCGCATGGAAAATCGCACCCAGTTGCCGACGCGTCTGGCCGAAGATGGCTTTTCGCCGCCGCTTGGGCACGAACACAACGTGGTACTTGCAGTCCCATTTTGAATGGGATAGGCTCTGGTAAGTCTCTGACACTACATCCTCTCCTTGCGGTTTCACCAAGCCACTTGGGGAGGATTCTACTCTCGGAACGGTTAACCTCTTCGAGTCTCACTGGTCGAACCAGTGGCTTACCTGTCGAGTTATCTTCACTCCTCCGCCTCGTCTTCGTCCCAGTCCTCGCCGGGGGCGAGCGACTCCAGCTCTTCGACTGTGTGGTGCGCCTCGCGCAGGCCGTCCGCGAACTCCAGCATCTCGCAGGCGAGCGTCTCCGCCAGTTCCCAGATCGGCTCCTCCCGCGCCGGACGGGTGTCGTAGTCTTCGTTGATCACCTCCGCCGCCATGCGGTGGAGATCGAGCAGATCGTCCCGCAGGCCGTCGATGCGGGCGCGGATCTGGTCGATGGCGTCTACGGCATCGAGCAGCCGCCGCGTGTCGAACGAATTCTGCAGCGTTTCGAGCGCCTTCCTGTCAACGGCGCCGAACGCGGTCTCGACCGTTTTGCGCTCCGGCATGGCTACGCCTTCATGGCAAACGGCAGTTCCTGCTGGACCGCCCGGCGGGGGCTTTTGCGCGTGAGCGCCAACTCGTGGCGAATGGGACCGGGCGCCAGATCCGTGTGAATCGTGTAGTCCCCGAATCGCTTGATGTGCCGGGTAATGTACGGGCTGAGGTAAGCCAGATCCGCCTTGTTCACGGGATAGCCCTGACTGACCAGCTCCTCAAGCGCACGGCTGATCTCGACCACGTTCCAGAAGATCAGCGCCGACGCCAGCAGACCCAGATAGCGGACGCGCTTTTGCTGCTCGTCGGGATCGTTTTCCTGAATCACGCCTTCGACGCCGAACTGGAGCCATTTCGTCAGCGCGTGATACCCCTCGACGCTGTTGGTTCCTGCCGTGACGCAGCTGCGCAGCGAGATGTCCGAAATCCAGCGCAGCAGATAGATCGTCCGCTGCACCCGGCCGAGTTCCTGCGCCGCCTGGTACAGCCGGTTCTTGCGGCTGTAGTGGCCCAGCTTGCGCAGCAAAATGGGCGAAGAGATGCGGCCGGTGTAGATCGAGAGCGCAACCTGCATGAGATCCCGCCAGTGGGTCCGGATCAGATCCCAGTCGATCGGCTCTTTGAACAGGCCGTCGATATGCGTGTAGTGCACGCCTTTTGAGGGCCGGAAGAAGTTTAGGTCTTTCCAGTTGCGAATCCGCGGCATCAGCTTGATGCCGAGCAGGTATGTAAAGGCGAACACCGGCGTCGACTGCCCCTGTGTATCGGCAAAAACGGTGTCGGGCTGGATCTTCGAGCGGTTCTTCATCAGCGCCTCGATGATGTAGATCGCTTCCCAGACGCCCGGCGGAATAAAGTGGGTAAACAGAGCGATGTACAAGTCGCTGACGACCTGAAACGCGACCGCACCCTTCAGCCGGTAGCGGAAGTGCAGTTCCGCGAGGAGGTTCTGTTCCGACAGCTCGAACAAACGGCCGTCGAACGCCGCCGTCTTGCCCGAGCCCCAGCACCGGGGCAGCTCGAACTGGTTGTACGCGTCCAGAATGTCGCGGTGCGCGGCGTCGAGCTTTTCGACGGTCACATGCCGGCGGTTGATCAGCGAAAGGGTTGCGGCGCTGACCAGCCCGCGCATGTGGCGAGCGCCTTGCGTCACCCCCATGCCGGAGCCCATTGCGAATACGCCCGCGCAGTACTTCTCCTCGATGTTGTCGAGCTTGGCTTCAAGCCCGGAAATCGGTCCGAACTGACGAACAAAGCCGGTCACGAGGTTTGTAAACCAGACCATGTCGAGCAGGCTCCGCTCCGGCAGAAACGCAAGAACCGCCGCCTCCAGCTCCGTGGCCGATGCGGGTGGTTTGTCTGCCGCCGGGCGTTTGAGCACCGGCTCGCCATCCTTATTGATACTCACGGCCGTGTTGCTCGGGAAGCCAGCATCCACTTCCGCCGCGACGGAGTCGAGCTCCGTCCGCAGTTGCCGGACGAACTCGTCAGCTGTGGGAGGTAGCCCGACTTTCCTGCAGTAGCTCTCGACCAGCGGCTCGCATTCGGCCCACGGCAGAAGCTGCTCGCGGTAGTCGGCGTATTGTTCCGAGCCGGGAACGGCAATATCGCAAGTCCTCAGTTCGAGCGCCAGGTGCGTGAAGACGCAGATCTCAAACTGTCTCCGGTGCATTTCGCGTTTTCCGTTCCGCACGCGGAAGACAACATCATTCCACCGGCGCTCGCCGACGAAGCTGAGATCGATGTCTTCGGCGGGAATCCATTCGGCGCGGCGGTTCTGGTTTGCCTTGACGATAGTGAGCGCATCCAGCAGAGACCGGTCCTGAGTCGTTGAAACGAACTGCAGCGCGCCGATGAGACGGAACAGCAGGTACCGGTGACGCCTGTAGGGCGGGCCGAGCAGCGGGAGGTAGTTGTTGTTGCTCCATGCCTGCACCGCTTCGCAGTCTTCCTGCAGCCGGTCGATGCCGCCGCGTTCCGCAAACACCTGCCCGATCCGCTGGACCTTCGATTCACTGGAATCATCGCTCCGGACCGCCTCGATGCCCCCGGCGAGGGCGGCGACCAAATTCTCCGTCTTCTCCCGCTGGCGCGCCTGAATCTCGAGCAGCCGTTCCCGCGCCTGCCGGTGGATCTTGTCCATGCGCTTCACGAACATCTCCGCGGCATTATCCCGGGTACGGACTCGCATGCGCTGGATGAGGCACAACAGCAGCGTGTAGCGCTTGGGCGCCTGCACTTCCCGCAGTTCGCCCGCGTGCAGCGCCTTCGCCTCCGTTCCGAAATGTTGGAGCAGCGCCGGCGGGATACCGCTCAGCGGCGAATCCACGTCGCCCAGAGTTTCCAGCCACGTCAGGTGATTCAGAATGGCGTCCAGGTGAGTCAATGACGGCTTCTTCGGTGCTTCCTTGATCTCCTGAAACGACGTGTGCCGCTGCACGACCTCAGTGGTTTTCAGCAATCCATCGAGCCGGGCTATATCTTCCGGGTTGAGCTTCCGCAGGACCTGCGCAAACACACGCCGGTGAACGACCGCCCGGACGCGATTCACCATCCGGTCGAGCGTGGCGAAGTTCGGCAGCTCGCATTGTTCGAGGCGCAGCTGTTCGACTGCCACATTGATGAGGTCCGCCGGATTCACGACCACCTGCGCCGCTTCGAACACGGCTCGCACCGCAATCTTTCTCGCTTCGCGGCTGTGTCGTGGCTGCACTTGCAGGTATTCGCGGATGGCCGTTTGATGACGGCGCATCGTGCGGGTCTGATCGTACGCTGGCGTGGTGTCCGGCGATAGTCGCAGGCAGATGCGGACGTGGTTCACGATTGCTGCGGGAATCGCGGACAACTCGGGAAAATAGCCCAGGTACTGCAAGCACTTCAGCAGCAGGACGGCGGCAAAGAAGTGCTCGTTGTTTTCGCGGACGAGCGACCGGGCAAAGCCGATCTCGTCCGGCACCGGTGTGAACAGGTCCTGAAGATCCCGCGCGTTCGGCTCATTCCGGAAGCGCGGGTACGCAGTCCTTTCGATTGAGGCCACAACTGCCCTCCTCCAACTGGCATGGAAATGAAGATGTTCAGTCTACCGCAGGCGGTTGAAGCGGCGATGGGCTGGAGAGGAGCACAGGGCAGGAGTTGACCGGCAATTCGATGTGTTGGATAGCCTACGTTCCTATGTCCGTTTTTGCAGGAATCTTTGTGCTAGGCCCTTACCCGTTCTCCGTCGCTACATTCGGGAAGGCTCTCTATTTCGGGAGAATGCCGCGGCAAGAGTCGGGCTGTAGCAATCAGACTCGAGATAATTAC
>JADGHK010000059.1 GCA_019686145.1 Bryobacteraceae bacterium
AGGGTCGCAGGAGACGGTCGATGCTCTGCTCGGGCACGTCACCGAGATCGTCCGCTTCGGGTTGCCGGATGACTACTTCCAGACTTACGCGCAGAAGGTGCGCAGCGTGAGCCGCGAGCAGGTGATGGCTGTGGCGGAAAAGGTGGTTCAGCCGGACAAGCTGATCTGGGTGGTCGTGGGCGACCGAAGCAAGATCGAGCAGGGAATTCGCGAGCTTGGCATCGGCGAGATCAGCGTGCTCGATGCCGATGGCAAGCCGGTGCAGTAACTGCCTTGTAAATCGTCTGCTTCAACGGAGAGGGGCGCGGACCGTCTAAAATACGGACAGCGCACATTGTTTGTGCGGGAGATGACGATGCGCCCCTTGCTCTGGACGCTGCTACTGATCTCGCCGCTGCTGTCACGGGCGGAAGACCCGACATTAACCCTGGTGCTTGACTTCGAGCACAAGCTGCCGGTTCCAGCGCTGCAGGAGATGCAGCGCGAACTGCAGGCGGTGATCAGTGAGTCCGGCACGCGCCTCAATTACCGGCTTCGTGACGAGGTCGGTGCTGAGTCGTTTGATGACGTTATCGTCATCAAGTTTAACGGGCAGTGCAAAGTGGACCACTTTCCGATTGTCTTTGACGAAAGAGGGCCGCTGGCATTTACCCACGCAGTGAACGGCGAAGTACTTCCTTTCAGCACGGTTTATTGCGAGCGTGTGCGCAAGTCGGTCCGCTCCGCGATGCGGGGCGGTGAGTTCAAAGAGGCAGATGTTCTTCTTGGCCGCGCCCTTGGCAGGGTGGTCGCTCATGAGCTGTACCACATTCTCGGCAAGACGCACGGTCATGGCAAGGACGGCATTGGTCAGAAGAGCCTGTCTGGCCGTAAGCTGATTTCGGGAACGCTGCGGCTTGATCCTGCAGACCTTCAAAAGCTTCGAACCGAAGACTGATCGACAGGTCCCAGGCCGGATCCGGCAGGTATAGATATAATTTTTGATCCGTATAGAAACTTCTTTGAAACCCTGTAGCCGGGCGTACTTTACAGAACGCCTGTGCCTGAGTTAGGATTCTGTCACTGAGATTCACGGCTTCCAAGTCCGCCGATACCGAATCTCTCCAACGCAAAGACTTACCCGCCTAGTTGCGATCTACGCTGCGCCAGGTAGCAAGAAGCAAAGAGAGATCGCTGTTCTTCCGGTTAGTTCATCGAAATTCTGCCGGGGAACGGTGTGCACAAAGGGGTCGAAAATGCGTCTTTTGCGGTTCATTTATCGGCTGGCGGCTGTGTGCCCGGCTGTTCTTCTTACGACGATTCTCGCTTTCGGTCAGTCCTACCAGGGAGGAATTCGCGGAAGCATTACGGATAGCGGAGGCGGGGTGATCTCCACCGCCAAAGTAACTCTGATTGATGAAACGACCGGCCTTTCGCGGTCTGCTCTTACAAACGCTTCTGGCGAATACGTTTTTAATGCGGTAGTCCCGTCCACTTACACGGTTGTGGTGGAGGCTCCGGGGTTTAAGAAGTTTGAGCGAAAGGGGGTGATCGTCGCCACTCAGCAGTTTCTGACGCTGGATGCGAAGCTGGAAGTAGGCCAGGTGACGGAGAGTGTGACGGTGACGGAGGAAATACCTCTGATCGAATCTTCCAATGCTTCCACGGGACAAGTGCTTGACCGTCAGAAGCTGGTCGATTTGCCGAATTTGGGGCGGAATCCCTTCATGATGTCTCGAGTTGCGCAGAACGTGACGCCAGTCGGAAATCCCGCCTATAACCGCATGCAGGATCAGAGCGGCAGCTCGCAAATTACGATCGCAGGCGGGCCGGTCCGCGGAAATAACTACCTGATCGATGGAATTCCGATAACGGACATGGCGAACAGGGCCATTATTATTCCGTCCATTGAGGCTGTCGAGGAGGTGAAAGTGCAGGGAAGCACTTATGACGCCGAAATGGCCCGGACCGGCGGCGGGATGTTCAACACGTATCTGAAGTCGGGCGGCAATGAGTATCACGGCAGTCTGCTGGGCTACATCCGCCAGACGGAGTGGCTTGCCAACACCTTTTTCAACAACCGCAATAGCACGCCGATCAGCGACCAGCCCTTCCGAAACTATGGAGGATCTTTCGGCGGGGCGGTGAAGATTCCCAAGATCTACGAGGGTAAGAACCGGACCTTCTTCTGGGTCGCTTTCGAGGGCTATCGCGATACTCAAGCGAATTCGACCGAATTTGCCACACCGACCGAAAGGGAGCGCGTCGGCGACTTCTCTCAGACCAGGAACCGGAATAACGGTACACAGGTTATCTACGATCCGCTGACAACGAGGCAGGATGGACAGGGCAGATATATTCGTGATCCGTTTGCGGGCAACATCATACCGGCCAGCAGAATCGATCCGGTCGGACGCGCGATCGCTGCTACCTATGTGATGCCGACCAGGCAAGCCGCCTATTACGGAGATTCGAATGTGAGCGCGGCGACGACGCTTCCGAGCATCGCCGATCAATACACGGCGAAGCTGGACCACCAGTTGACGTCGTGGTGGCGCGCCAGCCTGTCCTATCTCCGGTACAACAGCACAGAGCCGGGAGACGACTGGTTCAAAGATAGTATCTCGAGTCCGGCACAGTGGCTTCTCGACCGGCGGGTGGACGCCACGCAGTTCAATAACCTGATCACCCCGGATCCAACGACAGTCGTCAACATACGGTACGGGTTCAACCGCTTCCCGAATCTGGAATATCAGCGGAGTCTGGGCTTCAACCCCGGCACTCTCGGCTTTGCCGAGAGCTTCGTCCGCGATATCCCCTCCTACTCCTTCCCGAACATTGCGATGGAAACGATGTACAGTCTGGGCACGAACAGCAACGCCTGGACTGTGTTTCATTCGAAGAATTTGCTGGGGAGCGTGGCGAAGTATATCGGGCGTCACAGCCTGAAGGCGGGAGCGGACTACCGGCGCATTGCGACCGATGGGGTCACATACGGCAACAGTTCCGGCGCGTTCAGCTTCAACGACGTCTTCACACGCGCGAATCCGGACGCGGTGACACCCGGGACCGGGGCTGACCTCGCCAGCCTGCTCCTCGGAGCGCCGTCCAGCGGCAGCGGTTTCGTTCCGACGAAACTCTATAACTATGTCAACTACTACGCAGCCTATATTCATGACGACATACGGGTACATCCTCGTTTGACGCTCAACCTCGGTTTGCGGTGGGAGCGGGAGACGGGCCTTGCTGAGCGAAATAATGCGTTGATCGTGGGGTTCAATCGGGATGTCATCAACCCGATCAGCACTACATCCGGTTTTATTACGCGCGGCGCGGTAATGTACGCGGGCGTAGGCGGAAACAAGACGACGATTGGCAATCCGAATCTGAACAAGCTGTCTCCGCGCATCGGCGTGGCGTTTGTGATCGACAGCAAGACGACAATCCGGGGAGGCTATGGCATCTACTGGGCTCCTCAAATCGCCCTGGGGAATGTCTACAGCCCGGAGGGGTACACCGCGACGACGCCTTACGTCGCCAGCCTGGATAACAACCGCACTCCGGCGGGCTCGCTGAGCAATCCTTTTCCCAACGGTCTGAACAAGCCTGTTGGTAACTCGCTCGGGGAGTTGACGGGCATAGGGAAGGACCTGTCAATTTACGATCCGGATTCGCGCTCTCCCTGGGTACAGCAGTTCTCGATTGACATTCAAAGGGAGTTGCCGGGCGGTGTGGCGCTGAGCGTCGGTTATGTGGGGTCTCGCACCAGGAATCTGCAGTTGACGGCTGCCTCAATCAATATCAATCAATTGGAGCCGCGATACTTATCGGAGGGCCCGGCGCTGAACGCTCCCGTGGCGAATCCGTTTTACGGGAAAGGCGGTTCGGGCATTGTCGGCGGAGAGACGATTCCCCGCTCCCAACTGCTTCGGCCGTTTCCGGCTTTCGGAGCAATCAATTACATGCTGTCGGATTACAGTTGGGCACGGTATGACTCGATGGTGGTCAAGGCGCAAAAGCGCTTCAGCGAGGGCCTGACGTTCCTGACTACGTGGACATGGTCCAAAAACCTGGATGCCTCATCGGGAGGACCCGGGAACAATCTGAATGCAGGGAACGTGGGGCCGCAGAACGTGTACGATCTCGAATCCGAGTATTCCCTCTCGAACATCCACACGCCTCACCGCTGGAGCACGGCGTTCACCTATGAGCTGCCCTTCGGACGCGGGAAACCGTTTCTGAGCGGAGGGCGCGTCCGGGATCTGGTGGTTGGGGGCTGGTCCGTCAACGTCGTGAGTATCTATCAGTCCGGGTTCCCGCTTCAGATTCGAATGAACTCCAACCTGAATAGCGTGATCGGCGCAGCCAGCCAGCGTCCGAACGCCACGGGCATCTCGCCTGAGACGTCCGGCTCGCTGACCGATCGCATCGACAGCTATATCAACCCGGCTGCTTTTTCCGCGGCCCCTCAGTTTACGTTTGGCAATGTCAGCCGTACGATTTCAATGCGAGGGCCGGGGCAGGCCAACTGGGATGTTTCCGTGTTCAAGACCTTCGCAGTCACAGAGCGCTTCAAGGCTCAGTTCCGGGCCGAGGCTCTGAATGCGATGAATACGCCGCTGTTTCGCAGTCCGAATACGGCGTGGGGCAATTCGCAATTCGGGCGGATCACTTCGCAGGCCAACTTCCCACGGATGATTCAGCTCGGTGCTCGACTCTTCTTTTGATCGTTCAGCATGTATTTGCCTTGGGGAAACCGAATGCAAGTTCCACTTTCCGAAGAACTCAAGCAGAACTTCTTGAAGCGCGGCTTTTCACGCCGCTCTTTCGGCCGCCTGGCCACGCTGATGACAGCAGGCGCAGCACTGCCCTTCTACAACGAGTCAGCGCTCGCCCAGTTGTCGCGCATCGGCCCGCTGCCTCCGGACGCGGTAAAGATCAATGCGAATGAGAACCCGATGGGCCCGTGCCCTGAGGCAGCGGAAGCGATCTACAACGTGATCAAGAAGGGCGGCCGCTACCTTTATGAGGAAACCTTCGAGTTCGCGAAAATTATGGCGGATCAGGAAGGGCTGAAGCCGAATTACGTTCAGCCCTTTGCCGGTTCGAGCGACCCGCTGCACCGGGCGATCCTGGCGTTCACGTCAGCAGAGAAGCCCCTCGTGCTTGCCGATCCGGGCTATGAGGCCGGTGAACGAGCCGCCCGGTTCATCGGGTCGAAAGTGATTAAGGTTCCGCTCAAGAAGGACTACTCCCACGACGTCAGGGCGATGGCGGCAGCCGACCCGAACGCGGGCGTCATCTACGTTTGCAATCCAAACAATCCCACCGGAACCATCACACCCCGCTCCGAGATCGAATGGCTGGTTGCGAACAAGCCTGCCGGGAGCATCGTGCTTCTGGATGAGGCGTACATCCACCTGACAACCGAACCGTTCGGGAGCGATTTTGTCGCAGCCGACAAGGATGTGATCATCCTGCGAACGTTCTCCAAGCTTTACGGCATGGCGGGATTGCGCGCCGGAGCGGCGCTTGGGCGTCCTGACCTGATTGAAAAGCTCACACCATACGGAGCGGGCGCTCTTCCCGCCACCGGTATGGTTGGAGCCGCCGCCAGCTTGAAGTCGCCCAAGGTGGTGCCGGAGCGGCGAAAGATCATCGCCAACATCCGTGAAGACGTCTTCGATTGGATGACAAAGAAGAACTATAAATTTGTTCCGAGTGTGAGTAATAAGTTCATGGTGGACGTCGGGAGGCCAGGGCAGGAGGTGGTCCGCTTGATGGCGCAGGAAAAGGTCTTCATCGGAAGAGTCTGGCCCGCCTGGCCGACGTACGTCCGCGTGAGCATCGGAACAGCCGAAGAAATGGAGAAGTTCAAGAAGGCTTTTGAGAAAGTAATGGCCTGATGCCCGAGCCGGGTAGACCCCGGCTCACTGCTCACACGCAGCCACGAAGCCTGCCAACGAAAGCGTCCAGGAAGACGTGTCTCATCATTCCAGGGGCGTTAGTTGCAAAGTCTAAAGTTTCGTTACAGTTGGCGGGCGCTTCTTGGCGATCTTGCGGGCGGGGCTACCGCTGCGCTGATCGCTCTGCCTTACGGTCTTGCCATGGCGTCGCTCATGGGGCTCCCGCCTGTCTTCGGTCTCTTCACGTCCCTCTTGACCGCTCCGATCACAGCGGTCTTCGGGCGCAACCCGGTGCTCATCGGCGGTACGTCTTCGGTCACCGTTCCATTCATCGCGCTGGCCGTAGCCGATCAGGGTATTGGCGGGGCAGCGAAGGTATCGCTGGTTGCAGGCGTTTTCATGATGGTGTTCTGCGTCCTCAGGCTCGGACGTTACATCTCGAGCGTGCCCGGCGCGGTCGTTTCCGGATTCTCGTGCGGCATCGGCGCAATGATGTTCATCTCGCAGTTAAAGACGATCTTGGGGATTACGGCTGTCAGCGCTTCGTGGGTCTCCTCGATGGCCGGGCAACTGGTGCAGGTGATTCGCCACATCAATTCCATGCGCTTTGAGCCGGCGGTGCTTGGGCTTGTCGTGATTCTGTCGGCGACGGTTGTGGCCCGCCTCTGGCCGAAGGCGCCAGCGCCATTGATCGGAGTGGGGCTGGCGTTTCTTGCCGGCCGCGCCATGGGGATCCACGAGCGCGAGATCGGGCTCCTGCCGCTTGAGATTCCGCCGTTTGCCGGGTTTTCCTGGAGCCCGTCTGATGTCTACGACGTGATCCCTTCCGGCTTCGGGCTGGCTTTTGTCGCTTCTGTCAACATCCTGTTGACATCCCGGGTCGTGGAGCACTTCAGAGGGAAGCACCGGCCGATGAAGCGAGCAGATGCGGATACCGAGCTCGGGGCGTATGGGATCGCGAATGTCTGTGCGGGAATCTTCGGGGCGCCTATCAGCGTTGGCATTCCAGCCCGCAGCCTCGCGAACGTCCGCTGCGGCGGAAGCACCCGCATGTCGAACCTTTTTCATGCATTGATCCTCTTCGCCCTTCTCAAGCTCGGGTCGGAGTTCGTTGCTCACATCCCCGTAGCGGCGCTGGCGGGTATCACGGCCTGGATGGGATTGTGCCTGCTGGACTGGAGCACCTGGAGGAGGCTCCCGCGGATGCGTCGGGTGGACGCAGCCGCCTTCCTGAGCACCGCGATCGCCGTGCTGCTGGTCAACGCTGTGGCGGCCGTAGCGCTCGGTTGTTCTTTATATGTGGCGCAGCATCTCTATCGCCGGTCAGGAAAATCTTCCTCACTCGGGAATCTGACTACGCCTGAGGAGCCGCAAGCGGCCGGTTAAGGGCGGGCTGCTGACCAAAATCATCCTTTCCGCAAACATTTCCCTTCGTTACTGTCCGACAGAAGAATTTGCGTACAATAGGAATTTCGCAGTCATCGTGGAAGCGGGGCGTGCGCCCGCACGGCGCTCCCCGCGCTTCTGAGTTCTACGGGGGATCCCAAAATGAGCGCTGTAGCGGTTACCCAGTCCAAAGCGAACCGCGCCCTACGGTTCTATGGCCTTACGAATGGCAAGAAGGTAATCGTCGCCGTCACGGGGGTGGCCTTATTCGGATTCGTGGTGGGCCACCTGATCGGCAATCTTCAGGTTTTTCTGGGGCCTGAGGTCATGAACGCCTACGGGGCCACGCTTCATAGCAACCCGGCGTTGCTCTGGTCGGCGCGGATCATCCTGCTGGCTGCCGTCATCCTGCACATTACGGCTTCCGTCCAGCTTGCGATCAGGGCAAAAGCAGCGCGTCCGGAGGGTTACCGGAAGTGGAATCGGGTCAAGTCCAGCTACGCCTCCAGAACGATGATCTGGAGCGGGCCGATCATCGGCGCCTTTGTGGTCTATCACCTGCTGCATTTCACGCTGGGAAATGCGATGGGATGGCAGGGACGGCAGTTTGCGACGCAAACGGTGGACGGGCACGTGATCCCCGCGCCGTATGAAAACGTCGTGGCAGGATTCCAGAACCCGATCGTATCCGGAGCATATATCTTTGCCATGGCGCTGCTCATGCTGCACCTCCGGCACGGGCTGTGGAGCATGTTTCAGACGGTCGGATTGAATCATTCCCGGCTGTCGCCCCGGCTTCAGCGCTTTGCGTCCGTTTTCAGCCTGATCCTTTTCATTGGATACATTTCGATTCCGATTGCTGTAATGCTCGGAATCGTTCGTTAGTTGCGGGAGTGACTGAATGGAACTCGATTCCAGGATCCCGGGTGGTCCGATTGAACAGAAATGGGACAAGGCCCGCTTTGAGATGAAGCTGGTGAATCCAGCTAACAAGCGGAAGTACAGCCTGATTGTCGTTGGCTCCGGTCTGGCGGGCGCTTCCGCAGCCGCCACCCTGGGGGAACTTGGCTACAACGTCAAGTGCTTCTGCTTTCAGGACTCTCCCCGGCGCGCGCACAGTATCGCCGCTCAGGGTGGCATCAACGCGGCGAAGAACTACCAGAACGACGGGGACAGCATATTCCGCCTCTTTTATGACACGGTGAAGGGCGGAGATTTCCGGGCACGCGAAGCCAACGTTTACAGACTGGCGCAGATCAGCGTGAATATTATCGACCAGTGTGTCGCGCAGGGGGTTCCGTTCGCGCGGGAGTACGGCGGGACTTTGGCGAACCGGTCGTTTGGCGGAGCGCAAGTTTCGCGAACCTTTTACGCAAGGGGGCAGACGGGCCAGCAGTTGCTTCTGGGCGCCTATCAGGCGCTGCAGCGTCAGGTCTCGGCCGGGCGGGTGACGATGATCCCGCGAACCGAGATGCTGGATCTCGTCGTGATCGACGGCAGGGCCCGGGGCATTATCACCAGAAATCTGGTTACGGGCAAGATCGACGCGCACGTCGCGGACGCAGTGGTTCTCGCGACTGGCGGCTACGGCAACGTGTTTTTCCTGTCGACGAACGCCAAGGGGTCGAATGCAACCGCAATCTGGCGCGCCTACAAGCGGGGCGCGGCATTCGCGAATCCCTGCTTCACGCAGATCCACCCGACTTGTATTCCGGTCTCCGGGGATTATCAGAGCAAGCTGACGTTGATGTCGGAGTCGCTTCGCAACGACGGGCGCATCTGGGTCCCGCTGAAGCCGGGCGACACCCGTCCTCCAGACCAGATTCCGGAAAACGAACGGGACTACTATCTGGAGAGGCGCTATCCGAGCTTCGGCAACCTGGTGCCTCGCGACGTGGCTTCGCGCGCGGCGAAGGCCGTGTGCGATGAAGGCCGCGGCGTCGGCCCCGGGGGCCTGGGCGTCTACCTCGACTTTAGCGACGCGATCAGGCGTCTGGGCAGGAAGACGATCGCGGACCGGTACGGCAATCTTTTCGAAATGTATGAGCGCATCACCGGCGAGGATCCGTACACCGTACCGATGCGGATTTATCCGGCGATTCACTACACGATGGGCGGCCTGTGGGT
>JADGHK010000060.1 GCA_019686145.1 Bryobacteraceae bacterium
CAGTTCGGTGCATCAAGTGCGTCTGATCCGGCCGCCCAAGATGCTTTTCTTCGACGTTCTCCGGGAAAAGCTCAAATGGGGCGAGCGTTGAGAAAGCTTTCGCTGACGGCCTGGATCTTCATTGGTATGGCCGCCGGCATTGGCCTCGGGTTCGCCGTACCGGATGTCGCGAGCCGGCTGTCGCCTTTCAGCAACATTTTTCTGCGCCTGATCAAGTCGATCATCGCGCCGCTTCTGTTTGGAACGCTGGTCTACGGAATCGCCGGGGCCGGCAATGTGAAGACGATGGGGCGTATTGGCCTGAAGGCGATCGTGTACTTTGAGATCGTCACCACCATCGCGCTCGCGCTCGGTCTCGCGGCGGTGAACCTGGCCCGGCCAGGCGATGGCATGCGGTTAGAAATGACCGCCGCGGAAGCCGCTCTCCCCAAGGCTTCCACCAGCCTCACGGCAATCCTCGAACACACGTTTCCAGCCAGCATCATCGACGCAATGGCCCGCGGCGAAGTTCTGCAGATTGTGGTCTTCTCCTTCCTGTTCGGAGGAGCCTGCGCCGCCATTGGAAGCCGCGCCAGGCCGGTCGTCGATTTCGCCGAGTCCCTGGCTGAGGTGATGTTTCAATACACACGCTATGTGATGTATCTGGCCCCGGCAGGCGTGGGCGCGGCCATGGCAGTGACCGTAGGCACGAAAGGCGTGGGCGTGCTGCTCGGCCTCGGCAAGCTGATTCTCACGATGTACGTCGCGCAGGCAGTGTTCGTCGTGGTGGTCCTCGGCGGCGTGATTGCAGCGCTGCGGATTCCTCCTGGCCGCTTCCTTCAGGCCGCAAAGGAACCGTTCCTGATTGCCTTCTCGACCGCGTCGAGCGAGGCGGCGCTTCCGCGCGCGCTCCAGAATATGGAGCGCTTCGGCGTTCCAAAGCACATCGTTGCGTTCGTGATGCCGGCCGGCTATAGCTTCAATCTCGATGGCACAACGCTCTACCTCTCCCTCGCCTCCGTGTTCGTAGCCCAGGCAGCCGGCATCGAGCTTTCGATCGGCCAGCAGCTCGTCATGATGTTGACCCTGATGCTGACGAGCAAGGGTGTCGCGGGCGTGCCCCGGGCCGCGCTGGTCATTTTAGCGGGTACCCTGGCCACCTTCGGACTCCCGCTCGAAGGCGCGGCGGTATTACTCGGTATCGATGCCGTGATGGATATGGCCCGGACGTCGGTCAACGTGCTCGGAAACTGCCTGGCCACCGCAGTCATTGCGAAATGGGAGGGCTATAAGCTGCCGGAAGCGTCAAGCAGCCATGCTACGCTGGAAACATAGAGCATGTACAGAATCACTGTCGCTGTCGGCGTCCTGCTCATCCTGCTGGGAGTCGGTGGGTATCTTGCCACCCGCACCAGCCTGACTGCTCTGATCCCCGCCGGTTTCGGCGTCCTGTTTCTCGTTCTGGGCCTGATCGCCCGCAACCCTAAATCGCGCAAGCATGCAATGCACGCTGCCGCAATGCTGGGCGTGTTGGGCATTCTCGGTTCGGCACGCGGCCTGGCCAGGCTGCCCGCGCTTCTTTCCGGACAGGACGTCCCGCGGCCCGCGGCTGTGGCGGCGCAGAGCGCAATGGCTGCGATCCTGATCGTGTTCGTCGCGCTTTGTGTCAAGTCCTTCGTCGATGCCCGGCGCGCCCGTCCTCAGCCTTAGCGCAGCTTCTTCACCGGAATATTGAAGGCGACGGTATTCACCTTCCCTTTCCGCTGAAACTGCACCCAAACCCGATAGACGGCTTCCCGTGGAAAGATCACGTTGAACTGTACCAGCGGCCCGCCATCGGCGATGAACGGATGCGAATGAATCACGTCGACGAGATCGCCGCTCGCCGCCAGCAGATGCCCCCACGCTCCCAGGTAAGGCTCCAGCCCCTCTGATGGTGTCAGGCGGAAGAATAGCAGCGTCTTCCATCCTGCGATTGGTTCGGCCGGCTCCGTTGTAAGTTCTACGGTTAAGTTTTCCGATGTCTTGGGCGACAGGTCCGCCGTCAATTTCGCCGGCTCCAGGACTTCGGGCGGCTCATACCCGGCAGTAATCAGCGTCTTGGCCGCGACTTGCGGTGTTCCCCCGGAAGGGTAGAAGTCACACAGAACCCGGTACAGGCCGGGTCTGGGGAAGACAGTGGGGAAGCGGAAGATTCCGTCCTTCCCCGGCTCGGGATGTTCATGCGCGAAGTAACGGAGGTCTTCACTGATGAGAAACAGGTGGAAGAGCTTCTCATGGACGATCTCCAGTTGGCTCGTCCTCTTCCCCGTTTTCGGATCCTCAATCTCGAAAGCCAGCTCGACCGTCTGCCCCGGCTTGATGACACGGGGCCGCGTCGAGATCCGGACCGGATATTCGACCGGATCCGGAATCCCCGGCACGAGCTTCATGCCGCAGCGGGAACAGCGCGCCGGCTTGTCGGACCGGATATCCGGATCCATGGGACAGACGAAGCCGCCCGTGGGCGACTGCGCGGCTCCGAACGTCAGGAACCCAAGGATGAGAAGCAGAAACCTCACGGTTCAAATGGCCAGACGGCAGTCGTCGTGTAGCCGCCGTCGACCGCAATCACCTGACCGGTAATATAGTCCGAACCCGGCCCGGCAAGGAAGACCGCCAGGGGCGCGATGTCGTCCGGGACGCCCATGCGCGGGTTCGCCTGCACTCCTTCCCGCCACCGGTCCATGACCGGACTCTGCCACATGTTCCGATTGAGATCGGTGAGAATGAACCCCGGCGCAATGCAGTTGACCTGGATGTCGTACTTGCCCCACTCAGCGGCGAGCGACCGCGTCAAGCCGGCAATTGCGCTCTTCGTCATGGCGTAGACCGTCACGTAAGGCAGGCCGAGCAGCGACATGAGGCTGCCGACATGGATGATCTTGCCGCCCTTGCCCCGCGCAATCATGCGGCTTCCCACCTGCTGCGTCAGCTCGAAGACTCCGTCGAGGTTCACGCGCATGATCTTTTCATACTCGCCGAGCGTGTACTCTTCGAATCGCTTGCGGATGTTCGTGCCCGCCACGTTCACCAGGATGTCGATCTCGGGGAGTCCGTCCACCGCCTGATGCACGGAGTGCGGATCGGAGATGTCCAGATACATCGCGCGGGCAGAAAATCCCTGCTCGCGAAGCATTGATGCTTGACTCTCGAGTTCCTCGGTCGAACGCGCAGCCATGATCGTATCTGCACCGCTGCGGGCCATCGCCCGCGCAATCGCCAATCCAATACCGCGGCTCGCCCCGGCGACCAAAGCCGTGCGCCCGCGCAACGAGAACAGGTTCACTTCAGCCACTCTGATATGATAGGAGCTTTTCCGATGGCTTGCTATTCGATCGCGGTAATTGCCGGAGACGGTGTGGGGCAGGAGGTTATCCCGGCGGCGCGGCGTGTCGCCGATCTCGCCTCCTCAAAGTTCGGCTTCACGCTGAAGTACACGGAATTCGACTGGGGTTCCGATTACTTCTTCCGCAATGGACGGATGATGCCGGAGGACGGGCTGAGCGTGCTGCGCGGTTTCGACGCGATTCTGCTGGGCGCGGTCGGTCATCCCTCCATACCGGATCATGTCACGCTCCATGGCCTGCTGCTGCCGATCCGGCGTGCCTTCGATCAATACGCGAATGTCCGGCCAGCGGTGCTTTATCCGGGCGTCCGCTCCCCGCTTCGAGGAGTAGAGCCAGGCTCCATCGACATGGTTGTCGTTCGCGAGAACACGGAAGGCGAGTACTCACCCGTCGGCGGGCTCGTCTATCACGAGCAGGCCGACGAGGTTGCCATTCAGACCTCTGTGTTTACCAGGCGTGGTGTGGAACGAATCATTCGCTTTGCGTTTGAACTCGCGCGACGGAGAAACAAGCGGAAGGTGGTCACGTCCATCACGAAATCGAATGCGCAGGCCTACAGCATGGTGCTTTGGGACCGCGTGTTCCAGAGCATAGCCGCGGAGTTCCCGGATATTACGACAGAATCTCTGTTAGTGGATGCCGCTGCTATGAACTTCGTAAGGCGTCCCCAGAGCTTCGACGTCGTCGTGGCGTCCAACCTGTTTGGCGATATTCTCAGCGATCTTTCGGCCATCCTCACTGGAAGCATCGGCCTCGCGGCAAGCGCAAACCTCGACCCCCTGCGCCGATATCCCTCCATGTTCGAGCCCGTCCACGGATCTGCCCCTGACATTGCAGGGAAGGGGGTCGTGAATCCTTTGGCCGCCATCCTGTCGGCAGGGATGATGCTGGAGCACCTGGGCGAGCCGGCGGCCGCCCAGGCAGTGGAAAGGGCTGTCGCGACAGTACTGGCCGAGGGGAAGACGCTGCCTCCGGACCTTGGCGGGACCAGCCGGACCGAGGCTGTCACCGAGGCCGTACTCCGTCATCTTTCGTAGCCTGCCGCTTTTCCTCAAGCCTTTCTAAGCTTTGCCGATGAGCCTCTTGTCTAAGGAGACACGATGGCACTCGATATTTTGATCGTCGACGATTCAGCCGCCATTCGGAAGATCCTGCAGCGCGTCCTGGTTCAAGCCGACGTACCCGTGGGTCGTGTCCTGGAAGCGGGGGATGGGAATGAAGCGCTGGAGCTCCTGCAGAAAGAGAAAGTCCAGCTCATTCTTTCCGACATAAACATGCCGAACATGGACGGCCTGCAATTTCTTGGGCGCGTACGAGCAAATGCAGCGTGGAAGGATGTCCCTGTTGTGATGATCACAACGGAAGGCAGCCAGAACAAGGTCATGGAAGCTGTGCAACTGGGGGCTTCCGGATACGTACGCAAGCCGTTTACTGCCGACCAGATTAAGGAAAAGCTCGCCGGCCTGATTTAGGAGATCCCAGATGTCCATAAACACAGAGCAGTTGGCAAAACTTGTGAAAGACGCCACCGAGCAGGTCTTTTCGACCATGCTCGGAACTGAAATCACCAGCGGTGAGCCGTATCTGGGCGGGTCCGATCCGGGGCCCAGCGAAGGAGTGGTTTCCCTCATCGGGCTGGCAGGCGCCTGGATCGGAACAGGCAGCGTTTTCTGCAGCGCGGAAATGGCCTGCAAGATTGCGGCCGGCTTTCTCATGACCGAATACCCGGCAGTAAATTCCGAGGTGCTCGACGCGGTCGCGGAAGTCACGAACATGATCATCGGGAATGTCAAGACCAGCCTTGAGGAACAGTTCGGCCCGATGGGTTTGAGCATCCCGACCGTGATCTACGGGAGGAACTTCATGACACGGACGGTTGGCAACAGCGAGTGGGTTGGAGTTCCGTTCTTCTGGAACAACGAGCGCATCGAGGTGCAGGTTTGCCTCGCTCCTAATGAGGACGGCAAGACCGCGCACTCGCGTTTCTGGATGGCGGGGATGCGGTCAATTTGAGCCGTGAGAATGTGCCCCTCCCCGATTCTGGACGAACGCCGGCCGGCAACTCAGACCTATCTCATTTTCCGGAGCGGCAAGGAAGAGTTTGCGGTTCCATCACAGCGCGTCCTGGAAATCCATTCCATTCGCGATGATGATGGAACCCAACTCAGTGCACAACACATTGTTGTACGTGGCCAGTCCATTCCAATCGTCTCCTGCGGATCGTCGTCATCCACCGATTCCCGCACGCAGCGGAGACGATACGTCATCCTGATCGCCGTGCGATCCGCTGGCGCCTTGCCCCGGCCAGTTGCGCTGCTGGCAGACCGCGTATCCAAAGTCGTCCCGATCCCCTCAAACAAGATCACAGCACTTCCTGAAAACCAGATTCCCTGGCGTATTGCACGCGTGCGCCTGAACGGACGCTTCAAGCACGTCATCGACCCCGATCGCCTCGTCGTCCCATAACCGCCCCCTTCCGGCAGTAAGATTGGATCGATGGCGATGACACGACGCGAAGCCCTCGGTCTTCTTGCAGCGCCAGCGCTGCAGGGAGCCGCCTTCCAGACCATCCTCGTCCACGAGCACATCCTCGTTGACTTCATTGGAGCAAACGAAGTTTCGCGAAGCCGGTACGACGCCCGGGAAGTGATCCGCATCGTCAAACCGTACCTTGAGGATCTAAAGCGCCACGGCTGCCGCCGGCTCCAGGAATGCACTCCGAACTACCTTGGGCGCGACCCGAAGCTCCTCCAAAAGCTGTCAGAGGAAACGGGGATCGAGATCTGGACAAACACAGGCCTCTACGGCGCCGGCAAGGACTTCCGGTACCTTCCCCCTTATGCAATGACGGAAACGCCGGAGGAACTTGCCGCGCGGTGGGTTCTGGAGGCAAAGCGCGGAATCGACGGAGTGAAGCCGAGGTTCATTAAGATCGGCGTAAGCGGAAGCAATCCCCTCCACCCACTGGATCACAAACTGATCACAGCCGCCGCGATCACCTCGGCGGAAACAGGCCTCACCATCGCCTCCCACACCGGCAACGGACGGGCAGCCCTGGAGCAGCTCGAAGTTGTCCAGTCACGGCGGGTCAAGCCGTCCAAGTTCGTATGGGTGCACGCGCAGAGCGAGAAAGATCACAGCATTCACGAGCAGGTAGCGCGCGCCGGAGCATGGGTGGAATTTGATGGCATCAGCCCTAAAACGGCGCGCTGGCACCATGAATGCATCGTGTATATGGCCGAACAGAACCTCCTGAACCGCACTCTCATCTCACAGGATGCCGGATGGTATCACGTCGGCGAGCCGGGCGGCGGAGAATTCCGCGACTATTCGTACATCTACACCAACTTCATTCAAGGACTTGAAGAGCGTATCGTCCGGCAGTTACTGGAGGTGAATCCGGTCGAAGCGTTCGGCTAGCTGTCGCTCCGACCGGGGGATAGCCCTAGAGCGGAAGAATCTCTTCCCGCTCGGGATCGAACTTGAGCCGCCGCTTCTGCAGATAGGCGATATTGCCGAGGTGTGAAGCCTGCGCCGATCGATGCCCGATGAGCACGTCGCCGTTGGGCAGCTTGCGGCTGCGGCAGCAATCCAAAAAGTTCTTCACGTGGTCCAGCGTAAAGTCGTAGTCCGGACCCTGCACAACTTCGGGTTTCGCTCCCCGCTCGGCGGTGTAAAACTCCATTTTGCTGCGGTCAATCCAGAGCCGTCCCTCCGTACCGCAGATCTCGACCGCGGCTCCGCGGATTCCGGGCGCCAGTGTGGCTTCGAACGTAGCAGTGTAGTGGTCGCCATACTCCAGCAGCACGTTGATGGTGTCGGGAGCGGTTCTTCCGTCCTTGTAGTAATAGACGCCCCCTGCGGCGACTGCCGAGGTGGGTATCTCATGGCCAAGGAACATATGGACGACGTCGATCCAGTGAGTGAACAAATCTGTCACTTGTCCGCCGCCAAAGTCGAGGTAGGCACGCCAGTTGAAATACTGCTGCGGATCGTAGTCCCTCCACTTGACGGGACCGAGAAAGCGGGCCCAATCGAGATTGCTGGGACGCGTTTGCAGCGACGCCGGCGCGCGGCGCAAGTGATACGAATTTCCGTGCCACCAGGTCCGCGCGAGCGTGACATGGCCGAGCCGCCGGATGTACTGGTCGCGGGCCAGAATGTAATGCGCGCCTGAACGCTGCTGCATTCCGACCTGGCAGATCCGGTTGTTTACGCGCGCAGCCTTGACGATCTCGGGTCCTTCCTCGATGGTGAGGGTGAGGGGTTTCTCCACGTAGACGTCCTTGCCTGCATTCAGAGCGTCTATCGCGATCCGGCTATGCCAGTGATCCGGCGTGGCGATAAGCACCGTGTCCAGATCACGCATTTCGAGCAGCTTACGATGGTCGCTGAACCCCTGAGCGGCCGTAGCCTTCTGTTTCGCAAGGTCGATGTGGTTTGCGTATATGTCGCAGACGGCGGCGACCTCTACTTGCGGCACCTTCTGAAACAGACCCATCACATGGCGCCCTCGATCTCCCGCCCCAATGACGCCAAGGCGTATGCGATCGTTGGCTCCACGGACCTGCGAATAGGACAAAGCTGTCATCGCCATGGCGGTTCCCCCAGCAGCGCGAAGGAAGGACCGCCGACCAACGCCCGGATTCTGCATGAGCGAATTATACACGAGAAGTTTCGGCCCGTCTGAGCACAATGCCGGTATGAGACAAGCTGCAATGCTTTTCGTGTGCTTGCTTGCTTCATTGGTCGCCGCGGTAGGTCAGGCGCCGCAGAAGGCGGCGAATCCCGGCTTGCGCGATGAGGCTCTGAGAGAAGCAATCCTCGAACGGTTTTCGAAGTCGAAAGTAGCTTCCGAGGGGTTTCAGGTATATGTCAAGGGCACAACCGCAACGATCACTGGAAAGACCGATGTCGTCCAGCGCAAGGCTGCTGCGACAAGGATGGCCAAGTCGGCGGGAGCGCGCCAGGTGATCAATAAAATCCAGGTGTCGAAAGAGGGGCGCGAACGGGCTTCCCAAGGGATTCGAAGAGCGCGTGTCAAATCCGCCGCGGACCCCAGGTAAGCGATGTAGCGCTTGTAAATGTAGGGTGGTCAAGGCCGCATGATAAAATCGGAGCGTTTACCGCAAGCCTATGAAACTCCCCTTTTGTTTCGGTATCGCTCTCGCCTCCGCTGTTTTTGCGCAGGCTCCCGGCACGGCAGAACCACCCGCTCCGAAACCATCTGAGACGAAACCTGCGGAATCTCAGCGTGTGTCCGTTCCGGTTGTCTTCATCACGCCGAGCACTGTGGTGGCAACGGTCGATGGGCGCAAGTTCACAGCCGGTGAACTCGATGTGCTTGCGAGCTCCGTTCCCGGGCTGAAGCAGAACATGAATTCAAACCCCCAGCAGTTCCTCCAGCAATACGGATTGTTGATAGCCCTTTCGAAAATGGCGGAAGAGCACGGTCTGGAGAAGGTCAGCCCATTTAAGGAACGGATCGAGTATGCAAAGATGCAGGTACTTTATCAGGCCGAACTGGACCACAAGTACAACCAGTTTGTCGTCCCGCCTGAAGAAGTGAAGAAGTACTACGAAGCCAACAAGGATAAGTACACCTTCGTTAAGATCAAAGCCATTTACATTCCTTTCAGCTCCTCGCCGCCTCCTCAGGACGGAAAGGAAAAGAAGGTGCTGACGGAAGCGGAGGCTCTGGAAAAGGCGAAGAGCATCGTGAAGGAAGCCCGCGCCGGAGCGGATTTCGTCAAGCTGGTGAAGGAGCATTCCCAGGATCCGAACTCCGTAGCCAAAGACGGCGACTTCGGCACATTCAGGAAGGGCGACAAGATTCCGGATCACATCAAGGCGGTGATCTTCGCCTTGAAGACGGGAGAAGTGAGTGATCCAGTGCGCCAGCCGTTCGGCTTCTACATTTTCCGCGCGGAAGAGGCAGGCTCGCAGACCTATGAGCAGGCTGCTGGCGCAATTG
>JADGHK010000061.1 GCA_019686145.1 Bryobacteraceae bacterium
AAGCAATGCTGAGTTCCTGTCCTCTATGAGCAGCTAGCGAAAATTCGGCTCTTGGAGGCCGGCTTAGGGTGGGCCTCCAGGAGCCAACTCCCTTCCTGTCCAACATCTTCCTAACTTCTTTCCCTGTACGCATAACCTTTGCCGAGATAGAATCGTCATTACATTGACCGAACCTTTGAACCAGGGCCCGGCACTCCCCGGCCGGGATGGAGATTCAACCTCGGCTAGTTATGCGGTCTGATACCAGTTCTACGACTCTACAGGGTGACTCTCGCCGCCGGTTTTGGTGGTTTGGATCAGCTCTGGTCTTGCTTGCCGTAGCTGCGCTCTACGGTCGCCAGCAGTTATCTCCAAACGAAGACTCAGGGGCGGAGGGGGCTAATGCGTCGATTCGGACGGCAACGGTGTCCACCGGCTCCCTGGAGCAGACGATTCGTGTGACCGGCGTCACGGCTGCAGAAAAATACGTCTCCCTGGTTGTGCCGCGGCTACGGGGTAACCGCGGCGGAATCAGCGTCAGCATTGCGAGCGGCGGTCCCGGTGTGCGGCAGATCACCGTGGTGAGCAATGCGGGCGGGAATAGCAGCAGCGGGAGCAGTTCCTCAGCTGCCAGCACAAGCGACTCGGCGTCCGCTGCCGGGGCATCACCTTCTGTCGCCAGCACCGGATCCGGTTCCGCGACATCAGTGGGAGGCAGTTTTCGGGGAGCCTCCAACCGATTTTCAAGTTCATCCAGGAGCTCGTCCTCTTCGTCCTCGTCAAGCTCCAGCTCGACGTCTTCGTCGTCGTCGTCTTCCTCCTCCTCCTCCGGATCGGCGATGGGCTCTTCGGGTCTTGGATCGACAGCGAGCAGCTTAGGCGCCGGGTTGGGAGGCGGAGGCGGCCGAATCGGCGGCGCGAACGATTTCATGCAGGTCCTCCAGGAGCTTGCCAAGCCCGGCTCCATGGTCAAGAAGGGCGACGTGGTCGCCGAATTTGACCGGCAGAACATGTTGAACCGGCTCGACGACTTCCGCGCTACGATCGCTCAGGCCGAAGCGAGCTTCCGTAACCTTCAGGCGGAGCAGGAGGTCACGCGCAAGACGCATGAGCACTCGATCGAAGTCGCCAAGGGTGCTGTTGAGAAGGCACGGCTCGATATGAAGACAGCGCCAGTGCGCTCGCAGATCGACACGGAACGGTTGAAGCTGGCTTTGGAGGAAGCGGAAGCGCGCTACAAACAACTGCTCGCCGAGGTGAAGTTTGTCCGGATCTCGGAGCAGTCACAATTGCGTGTGGCCGAGCTTGAACTGCAGCAGGCGCGGAATGAACTCCGGCGTTATGAGAGTAACGCCGAGCGCATGGTGGTACGGGCGCCGATGGACGGCATGCTGGTGATGCAGAATATCATCCGCGGCGGCGAGTTGAGCCCGATCCAGCAAGGGGACCAGCTCTACCCGGGACAGATGTTCGCACAGATCGTTGACCCCTCTTCGATGGTCGTCAACGCTTCAATCAACCAGGTGGATGTCGAACTCATTCGAGTGGGCCAAAAGGCGAGAGTCCGGTTTGACGCCTATCCCGGTCTTGAACTTCCAGCCCACGTTACCGCGGTCGGAGCAATCACCAAGCCAGGCGGGCAACGCGCCGCCTACTACAAGGAAGTTCCGATCTTCCTGCGGCTCGATCAAATGGACCCTCGCGTCATTCCCGACCTCTCCGTGAGCGCGGACATCATTCTTGACACCGCGCCGGAGTCCACCATTGCGCCTCTTGCCTCTATCTTCCGCGATGGTCCTAAATCCGAACCTTATGCTTGGGTCAGGGTGGGAAATACGTTTGAGAAGCGGCCTGTCGAACTCGGGCTTGAAAACAACATTTCCGTTGCCGTAACCAAGGGGCTGCGTGCGGGCGACGTCGTCGCGCTGGAGCCGCCGCGCTTTGGCCCAAAGCAGCAGATTGCCGGAGTGCGGCGCCAGTAGGAGGTTCTCCATGTCCAAAGACGTCAAACCGAAGCAGCGTATTGGCCAGGTTCCGAAGTCGCGAAAGAGGAAGATCTTAACCTGGACCGCCGTCCTTGCGGCGCTGGGCGGCGGTGGTTATGCGGCCATGCATTATGGCGGCACGACGCCGGTCGAGGTGCCGGTTGCCCGCGCTCGTGTGGCTGATTTCGTGATCTCGATCAAGGCTCGCGGCGAGGTGCGCAGCACGCGCTCGGTCATTCTGACCGCACCACAGGTTCCCGACCCGCGCATCGTCCGGCTGGCCGAATCGGGCAAGCCGGTGAAGAAGGGCGATGTCGTGATCGAGTTCGATGCGGCGCAGCAGGAGCAGAATTACCTGGAATACACGACCTCGGTCCGCACCGTTGATAGCGAAATCGTGCAGATGGCTGCGTCGCACCGGATCATCGACGAATCCGACGCGATGAACCTGATGACGGCGCAGTACAACCTCCAGCGCGCGGAGCTCGAAGCGAGCAAGGCGGAAATTCTCTCGGCGATCGAAGGCGCAAAGAACCGGATCGACGTCGGAATCTCGAAGGGTGAACTGGAGCAGGTCCAGACGGCCGTAAAATCGCACGACGTATCGCAAAACGCGGACCTCGAGCGGCTTCAGCAGAAGAAGGACAAGACAATTCGGGATGTGGAGCGCGCCAAGGGTTATCTATCCAAGATGGTGGTCCGTGCTCCGAACGACGGCATCGTGAACATCCTGCCCAACTCCCGGACGCAAGGAGCCTGGGGGCAGACGCCGCCGCCGTTCAAGGAGGGAGATCGTGCGTGGACCGGCGCCGCCATCGCGGAAATCCCCGACCTCTCTGAAATGCGCGTTGAGCTGAAGCTCGAAGAGGTGGATCGGGGCAAGGTGAAGCTGGGACAGAAGATTCGCGTTCGCGTCGACGCCATTCCCGACAAGGAGTTCTTCGCTGAGCTCGATTGGATCAGCCCGATCGCTTCGGTTGCCTTCCGCGGCTTCGGCATGTCCGATAAGAGCTTCCCTGCTCGCGCTACGCTCAAGAATCTCGACCCGCGCCTGCGGCCGGGTATGAGCGCCACCGCCGAGATCATCATCGAGAGCGAGCCGAAACGCCTCCTCATTCCGATCCGCGCCAGCTTCATGCATCAGGGTAAGCCGGCGGTTTACGTTCAGAAGGGCCAGAATTTCGAGATCCGGATGATCGAAGTCGGCAAGAGGAACGACACCGACATGGTGGTTCTCAGCGGGTTGAAAGAGGGAGAGATGGTGACTCTCGAGAACCCGGAAGAGGCGGCGAAGCGCGCCAAGAAACTATAGCGTCAAGTTGCTCACATGAAAAAAGTTCTCATTCGTTTGACCCTCGTGCTGGTCGTGGGGGCTGCTGTCTGGGGCGGCTACCGGGTCCTGAAAGCGCTGCCGGAGCGCCAGCAGCAGATTCCCGTTACACGCGTCCGGCGTGGCGATGTCGTCGTCCGGAGTTACTCCAGAGGCGAGCTCCGCGCCGTGCGATCGGTAACGCTCACCGCGCCCAACCTGTTTGGTACAGTCCAGGTCACCAAACTGGCGGCGCTCGGCTCGTTCGCTCGCGAAAAAGATCTGATTGTTGAGTTTGACGACGCCGAGGTGCTGTCGCGCCTGGAAGACAAGCAGCTCGAACTGGACCAGACCGACGAGCAGATCAAGAAGGCTCAGGCCGATCTGGCCATTCGCAACAACCAGGACGAGGTCGAGCTGCTGCGCGCCCGCTACGCAGTCCGGCGCGCCGAGCTCGAGGTGAAACGCAATGAGCTGGTTTCGGCGATTGATGCAAAGAAGAACATTCTCAGTCTCGAAGAGGCTCAGCGCCGCCTGAGGCAGCTTGAGAGCGACATTAAGTCCCGGCGTGAGCAGGCACAGGCCGAGCTCGCTGTGCTGCGTGAGCGGCGCAACAAGACTCTGGTGGAAATGAACCGCGAGCGCGCGAGATTGAGCCAGGTAAAGCTTCTGGCGCCGATCAGCGGTCTGGTCGCAATCAAGCAGAATCGCACGGGATTTGGAATGTTCGGTATGCAGGTTCCCGACATCCGCGAAGGGGATCAGGTGCAGCCTGGAATGCCGATAGCGGAGATCCTTGACCTCTCCGAGCTCGAAGTCGTGGCACGTGTGCCGGAGCTCGATCGCGCCAATCTCAAGGAAGGCCAGGAAGTCCTTCTGAGTCTTGACGCGATCCCCGAAAAGAAGTTCAACGGCAAAATCAAGGCCATGAGCGGTACCGCGAGCGCGAATATGTTCTCGTCGGACCCGCAGAAAAAGTTTGAAGTCATCTTCTCCATTGACATGCGCCAGCTTCTCTCCGCCTTGGGGGCCAAGCCCGACCAGGTGGCGCGAATCATGGCGACCGCTGAGGAGAATCGCAAGAAGCCGATCGCCTCGGCGCTGGCCTCGATGTCGCCGGCTGGTTTTGATCCGTCCCAGGGTCCTGCGTTCCTTCCGGCTGGAGGGTTTTCGGGTGAAGGGCCGGGCGGCGGTCCGATGATGATGAGCCGCCAGGCGGGACCTGCCGGGCAGGACGGAGCGGACGGCGCTGCCGGCGGAGGCCGTCAGGGCGGCGGAATGCGCGGGAGGGGACTTGCCGCTCCCGGCATGTCGCCCGAGGATGCGCAGAAGATGCGCGACGCGATGCAGAAGGTTCTCGCCGGGCGAAACATGCGGGACCTCTCCCCCGAAGAGCGGCGCAAGGTGATGGAGGAGGCCGCCAAGAAGGCAGGAGTTACATTGCCGGAAGGCGGACGGCGCATGAGGTTTGGTTTTGCAGGTCCTGGCGGACAAGGCGGACCGGACGCTTTCGGAGGACGGCCGTTTGGTCTAAGATCGCCCTACACGGAAAGCGAACTCGCCAATGCAAAACTGCCTCCTCCTCCGGAAGAAGACAGTCAGTTGGACGTTCTGTTGCGGCCTGGACTCCTCGCGGACGTCGAGATTATTGTCGAAAAAGTCCCGCAGGCACTGTACGTGCCCAACCAGGCGGTCTTTGAGAAGGACGGAAGACCGATCGTCTATGTCAAGGACGGCAGCAAGTTCGAGGAACGCCCGATCAAGATTGCGAAGCGCAGCGAATCCACGACCATCATTCAGGAGGGCCTCAAGGAAGGCGAAGTGATCGCGCTTGCCAACCCGAACGAGAAGCCGAACAGCAGGAAGAAATCCGAATCGAAGGGCAGTGGCGGCGGCAGCCCCTTGGGTGGCATGCCTGCGGGCGGCGAAGCAGGGAGATAGAGAAAAAGATGTCAGCATTTGCCGGCTACCTACCCGAACTTTACATGGGGCTTTCGAGCCTCCTGGTCCACAAGCTGAGAAGCTTGCTGACCATGCTCGGCATGATCTTTGGCGTTGGCGCCGTTGTCGCCATGCTTTCGATTACGGCCGGGGCGCAGAAGGAAATGATGAGCTACATCGACCTTCTGGGCGTCAACAACATCATCGTGGAAGCGAAGGAGGCGGTGGATCGTAATGAGCTTCAGGCCCGGCGGGCCATTTCTCCCGGCCTTACGTTCCGCGATTTCCGGGCGATTGCGGAGAACGTCAGCGGGATCGAAGCGCTGACGCCTCGCAAGCGGTTCAAGCCCTTGAAAATCCTTCCCAAGACCGCAGCGGACCCGCCGCTGCTGATCGGTGTCCAGCCGAATTTTCTCGAGATTAACAACCTGCGCGTCGTTGAGGGCCGGTTCTTCAACGACGACGACAACGAGCGGTCCGCGGCAGTGTGTGTCCTGGGTGAATCGGCCAAGGTCAATCTGCTGGGATACGAACCGGCGGTCGGAAAGTACATCAAGATCAATGACACGTGGCTGCAGGTGATTGGCGTTCTGGCGCAGCAGGCAACGGCGGATACCGAGGTGGAAGGGCTCGAAGTCGTCAACCGGAACAACCTGGTCATCGCTCCGCTGAACACGGTGATGCGCCGCTTTGAAGATAACAACAGCTATCTCAAGGATGAGATCGACGGGATCTACATCAAGGTGGCGTCCGGCACGGATTCCATCGAGACCGCGTCCGTAGTTACGGCCATTTTGAACGCGACCCACAAGGACGCCGGCGACTTCACGATCACGGTTCCTGCCGGGTTGTTGGAGCAGAAGAAGCGGACGCAGTTCATCTTCAGCGTGGTCATGATTTGTATTGCCGGTATCTCGCTTCTGGTAGGCGGTATCGGCATTATGAACATCATGCTTGCGACGGTGCTCGAGCGTACCCGGGAAATCGGCATTCGCCGCGCCATTGGCGCCAGGCAGGCCGACATCATACGGCAGTTCCTGACTGAGGCAGTGTTGATCTCCATCTTAGGCGGTTTGATCGGCATTGCTTTCGGCTTCAGCCTTTCCCGGATCATCGCTGCCGCGGCAGGCTGGTCCACGGTCGTGACCTTGAGCTCCATTGCGGTTGCGTTTGGCGTCTCGGTCGGTATTGGACTCCTGTTTGGCATCTACCCTGCCGTGCAGGCCGCGCGGCTCGATCCCATTGAAGCGATTCGTTACGAGTAAATGGTCATGCGCATTTTGGCAATCTTTCTTGCAATCCTGGGCGTACTGCCTCTGGCGGCACAGGTGTCGGAGCCATCCACGGCCTCCGAAGAATTTACGGCTCCCTGGGTCGGTACCCGAGCCTATTTCAACCGCGTCTTCAAGGCTCCAAACCCCAGGGTGCAATTGCGAGCGCCTTCCAGGCTCGAGGACTACCTGGTCGACGGCAAGCTGGAGTTGTCGCTCAAAGCCTATCTTGAGCTGGTCATGGCAAACAACACGGACATTGAAATTCAGCGGCTGAGCATAGAGATGCCCAAGAATGCGATTCAGCGTGCTTTCAGTGTCTTTGATCCGCTGTTGACCGCGAACTTTTCCGCCACGCGTAGCAAGACCCCTGCGGCCGATCAGCTCGCCGGTGCTCAGACCGTTTCGAACCTGAACCAGCCGTTCAGCGTTGGATTCCAGCAGCTCCTGCCGACCGGAACGCAAGTCAGCACGAACTTCGGCTGGACCAAGACCTCCACAAACAGCGCGTTCCAGGTTATGAATCCGGCGATCCGCTCGAACTGGCGGATGGGCTTTACCCAGCCGCTGATGCGCAATCGCGGGAACGAGATCACGAAGCTTCAGATCAACATTGCGCGGAGCCGGCTGAGAGCGTCGGAGTATAACGTCGAGGACCAGATCATGCGTCTGCTGGTACAGGCGGAAAACGCGTACTGGGCTGTTGTGGAAGCGCGCGAATCGCTGAAGGTCCAGGAACAGGGCCTTGCCTTGGCAGACCAGTCGCTCAAACGGACCATGCGGGAGCTGGAGCTGGGCGCCACTTCGCAACTCGAGGTCTTCCAGCCTCAGCAGACCTATGCAACGGCCGAAATTGCCGTGACGCAGGCAAGGTACCGGCTGGCCCAGGCGGAGGATGCCCTCCGGCGGCAGATGGGAGCGGACCTCGATCCCCGCTTCCGGGATGTGCCGATTGTCCTTACGGAAAGCGTTCTGCCTCCCACCGATGACGCCGACTTTGACAAGGAAAAGCTGGTGGAGCTTGCGCTGAGCAAGCGCCCCGATCTTCTGGCTGCTCGTCAGGCGCTCGACGTGGACGACCTGAACATCAAGTCGGCCAGCAATTCGCTTCGTCCCCAGTTCGATCTTGTCGCTAACTACACCACGCAGGGGCTGGGCGGAAATCGCTTTGAGCGTCAGTTTGGCGATGAGAATCCGATCCTGGTCTCCACCGGCGGCTTTGGCTCTTCCCTGAACCAGCTCTTCGGCTTCGGCTTTCCGGTGTTCAACTTTGGCTTGCAGCTTCAGTTGCCTCTCCGTGATCGCCGGGCTTCGGCGGATCTTGCCGATGCCATGGTGCAGAAGAAGCTGGATGCGCTCCGCGTCCGGCAGACCGAGCAGAATGTACGGCTGGAAGTGCTGAATGCCATTAACCAGGTGGAGAACAGCCGCGCAAGTGTGAAGCTTGCCCAGATTGCCGTAGACTTCGCAAACAAGAGGTTGGAAGCGGACCAGAAGCGCTACGACCTCGGAACCATCAACATCTTCTTCCTCCTCGACGCTCAAAGGGCTTTGATCCAGGCTCAGGCAGACCTCGTGCAACAGTCGGTCCAGTACCGCCGCAACCTGTTGAATCTTCTGCAACGGACTGGCCAGCTGTTTGAAGAGCGCAACATCGTGCTACAACATTAAGGGGCTGTCTCTGCTTGTGCGCCCGGCTCCCGCCGGGCGCGCCGGCCCGCTTCGACATCCATGGGCCGGATTCGAATTCTCTCCGACAACGTAGCCAACAAGATCGCGGCCGGCGAAGTCGTGGAGCGTCCTGCGTCGGTCGTCAAGGAGTTGCTCGAAAACTCCCTGGACGCTGGCGCAACGGACATACGCATCGACGTGGAATCCGGGGGCCGCCGTCTCCTCAGAGTGACCGATAACGGATGCGGAATGATGCGGGACGACGCGCTTCTGGCGTTCGAGCGGCATGCGACCAGCAAGCTCAGCGACGTTAAGGATCTGGAGGCGATCGCGACGCTTGGCTTCCGCGGGGAAGCTCTCCCATCGATCGCCGCGGTCTCGCGGCTTGTGCTCGAGACGCGGACCTGCGAAGAACCGACCGGCACGCGCGTGGAGCTGGCGGGAGGGAAGCTGCTGAACTGTGAGGAAGCGGCGCTCGCACCCGGTACCGTGATCACCGTCCGGGATCTCTTCTTCAACGTCCCCGCGCGAAGGAAGTTTCTTCGGACCGAGCAAACCGAACTCGCCCATATTGCCTCTCTGGTTACCCATTACAGCCTGGCCCATCCCGATAAGAGCTTTCACTTGCGCAACGGAGCCAATGACCTTCTGCGTGTGACGCCGGTGGAGGAGCTCCGGGAGCGCATTTTCCAGGTCTTCGGAAGCCGCATTTTGGAGGACCTCGTCGACCTGGGCGCGAAAGAGCGCGAACTGCCTGCTCCTCGGGATGCCGAACCGGGCGAGTCCGGCCCCTCGTTCCTTCTGCGGGGATTCGTATCGCGTCCCCAGGTTCAGAAGCTGAATCGGAACTCCATCTTCCTCTTTGTCAACAGGCGTCTGATCAAAGACAGGCTGCTGCTGCATGCAATCACGTCGGCCTATCACAACCTGATCCCTCCCGCCTGCTACCCGTTCGCCCTGCTTTTCCTCGATTGCGATGCAGCGGAAGTCGACGTCAACGTTCATCCGTCCAAAACGGAGGTGCGTTTTCGAAACGCCACCGTCGTTCACGACTTCGTGAGGGACGCGATACGGGAGACGCTGATGGAGGCACGGCCGGCGGCGAGCGTCCCTGTCGGCCATATCACGCCGCAGCCCG
>JADGHK010000062.1 GCA_019686145.1 Bryobacteraceae bacterium
TCCTTCCCCACCGCGCAAACTCCCGCCTCCGATCACAACGGCTGCGATGGCTTGCAGTTCGTAGCCCTGCCCGGCTGTCGGCTGACCGGTCATCAGTCGTGACGCTTCCACCATACCGGCCAAGCCGGTCAGCATCCCGCCGATGGCGTAAACCGACGTCACGTGGAAGGCGACGGGAATTCCGGCGTAGAAGGCCGCGTCGGGATTGGAGCCAATAGCGAAGGCGTAGCGCCCCAGGCGCGTATGTTCCAGCGTGACGTGGACAGCGGCAGCCGCGACCAGCAGGATCCATAGCACGAAAGGCACTCCGAAGAGCGTTCCTTCGCCGAGAAATGAGAAGCCGGCGGGAAGCTGATGGACCGGAAGACCGTTCGAGATGATCAGAGTGAGGCCCCGCACGATGCCGAGCGTGCCCAGCGTGACGATGAAAGGATTGATCTTGAGCCTGGTAGTGAGGAAGCCGTTCACCAGGCCCCAGAACATACCTGTGACAATCCCGATCGAGATTCCAACCGGAATCGAAGCGCCACGCTCCATCGCCATGGCGCCCAATAGCCCGCCCATTGCGAGAATGGCGCCGACGGAAAGATCAATTCCCCCCGAGATGATAATGAGCGTCATTCCAAGCGCCATGATGTTGATCACCGCAGTCTGGCGCACGACGCTTGAAAGGTTCGTGCTTGTCAAAAAATGGGGCGAGGCGATTGCCAGTCCAACGAACAGAGCGATTAGGGTCAAGAACGGCAGTAGCCGCTGAATCATTGCACAGACTCCTGGGATGCGTTGACGCTACCGGCCAGGGCGGCATAGCTCATGATTTCCTCCTGGGTCGTCCTGCCGGGAAGTTCGGCCACAATTCGGCCCTGACGCATGACAAGAATCCGGTCCGCAACTTGCAAAAGTTCGGGCAGCTCCGAGCTAACCATGAGGATGCCGGCGCCGGAACGGGCCAGCTGGTCCATTACTTCGAAAACTTCCACCTTCGCGCCGACGTCGATGCCTCGCGTCGGCTCATCGAAAAGGAATACCTTGGCCCCGCGCGCCAGCCACTTGGCGATCACGATCTTCTGCTGATTGCCCCCGCTCAGGCGTCCGGCGAGCTGTTTTGGAGACTCCGCCTTCACCCGCAGCCGTTCCATCTGCCTGGCGATGACTTCCCGCTCCTGCCGGCCGAGAATAAAGCCGAAACGGCTGACCGCGGGCAGGCTGGCGAGCGTGATGTTCACGCCGAGCGGGAGACCTGTGGCAAGTCCCGTCTTTTGCCGGTCCTCAGGAACAAGGGCGATTCCTTCCCGGACCGCGTCGCGCGGCGAGCGAATTCTTACAGGTCTGCCGGAAACGAAAATTCGGCCGGAATCAGCCACATCGAGACCAAAGATCAAGCGGCAGAGTTCGGTCCGCCCCGCTCCGATCAAGCCTGCCAGGCCAACAATTTCGCCGGCACGGATCTGCAGATGAATGTCTTGCAGCAACGGGCGGCGGGACAGGCTTTCGACCCGGAGCAGTTCGTCGCCCGGCGGGAGGGACTCGCGCCGGTAGATCGCGTTCACCTCGCGGCCGACCATGTGCTGAATCAGCCGGTCTGTTGTCAGGTCGGCGATGTCGCCCGTATGTACGGTTTCGCCGTCGCGGAGGACTGTTACGCGGTCTCCCACCTCCCGCAATTCGTCCAGCCGGTGAGTGATGTAGATCACGCCCGTGCCGCGCTGACGGAGGGTCCGGACGATCTTGAACACTTCGGCCGTTTCCGCGTCTGAGAGGGAGGAAGTCGGTTCGTCGAAGATGAGAAGGCTCGAACCGTGCTGAAGGGCGCGGCAAATTTCGACCAACTGCTTCCCCGCCGGGCTGAGGCGTCCGACCTGCCAGTCCGCCTGCAGCGGGAATCCGTGCCGTTCGATGAGTCTTGCAGCCGCCTCCTGCATCTTGCGGCGATTGAGGAAGCCGAATGGCCGCCGCTCCTCGCGGCCGAGAAAGATATTTTCAGCAACGGAAAGGTGCGGCGCCAGCAGGGATTCCTGGTGCACCATTGCGATGCCATTTGCTGCGGCCTCGGCCGGGCTCCGGAAGTTAACAGGCCGGCCCTGCCAGAGCATCTCGCCGCCATCGCGGGTCTGCATGCCAGCGACGATCTTCATCATCGTGGACTTGCCCGCGCCATTCTCGCCCATTAGCAGGTGTACCTCTCCTGCGCGAACTGAGAGGTTACCGTTTCGGAGAGCAACAACGCCCCCGAATCGCTTTCGGACGGACTTCAGCTCAAGAAGCATCAGAAGGGTACAGTTTACACTGGCCGGACGGCGTCATGCTGCGATTGGACCTCAGCTCTGCCGCGTGGGGGCAATCGATGTGCCGTAGGCGGGGCTGAGCCATAGCACCTGATAGGGCTTTAAAGTCACGTTCCCCTGGCTCTCATCTGTTTTGATTTGCATGCCGGAAACCAGATCCCGCCAGTTGCCGCATTTCAGACCAATCTCGCTGCACCGCCAGGTGAACTGCTGCGGTTCTGCCGTCACGTTGGTGAGCGCAAGCACAAATTGCGAGCCGTCCTGTGCTTCGCGCACCACGGAAAAGACACTGTCGTTCTGCAGGAGCACCTGCTGCTGGGCATTGGGGTGAAAAGCCGGGCAGGCGATCCGCACGTCGATGAGGTGGAGCAGGCGCATGGCTGTTTTGTAAGCCGCTGACTCAGGATCCATCAGCTTCTGGTACAGGGCCTCTTCCTCGATGACCCGCCGGTTGATCGCCCGCGGCTCGGAGCCGGGTGGAAGAGGCGGGTAATCGAATTGCCCACCAAAGATGCTCGGCAGGTAGATCGCGGGCACTCCCATGAGAACGAGCGCCAGGGACCGCGAAGCAACAAACCGGTCCACCTGAATATCCACCGGTTCGCCGGAGTCCTTCCGGTTGAGCGCCTCCCACCAGGTAATGTTCAGCTCGTAGGGGACTTCCTTACCTGTCTGATCGGTACGGTAGGAAATTAAACCTCCGTTTCTCAACGTCCGGCGAACCATGTCCTGAATCTCGTCGTCGTCGAGGTAGTCGCGTGCCCCAAGTAGCCCGATGCCATCGTGAGAGTCCAGGAAGTTGAAGTAGGTGGCCTGATCCGAGGGTCGCTCCAGGGAATTGGCCCACTGCGACAGGCGCTGGCAGGAGCCTGTGCGCATCGCGCGCAGCACCAGCGGAGGGAGGGCGAAGTTGTAAACCATGTGAGCTTCGTTCGTGCCGTCGCCGAAGTAGCTGATGTTATCGCGATGTGGGACGTTCGTTTCCGTCAGAAGCGCTACCTGCGGCGCTACGACGTCAAGAACTGCACGGAACAACTGCACAAGCGCGTGGGTCTGGACGAGGTGAGCGCAGGAGGTGCCCAACTCCCGCCAAAGATACGTAGCGGCATCCAGGCGGATGATGTCAGCCCCTCGGCGGACATAGTACAGGAGTATGTCGAGCACCCGGATCAACACTTTGGGATTGCGGAAGTTCAGGTCGATCTGATCCGGGCTGAACGTGGTCCAGACGTAGGATTCGCCGCGGAGGGTCCGGAACGGAGTGAGGAGGTTGCTCGTACGCGGGCGGAGAATCAGCTTCAGATGATCTTCGCTGATTGCATGTTTGGTCGAGAAGCTTACGAAAAAGTCCTGATACTCGGGATTCCCGTTCAAAAACTCCTGGAACCAGTCGCTCTTTGACGAGACGTGGTTGATGACACCGTCGAACATGAGCCGAAAGCTCAGGCTTAACTCCTCGATGTCCTCCCAGGTGCCCAGGTTGGGGTCTACCTCTCTGTAGTCGATGATCGAGAACCCTCGATCGGACGAGTAAGGGAAGAAGGGAAGGATGTGCAGTGTGTTAATGGTCCCGCGCAGGAGGGTGGTGGCGATGTCGGAGAGCGTCCGGAGGGGAGGCTTCCTCGGGTGCCGGAACAGATCTCCGTAGGTAATGGCGACGACATCGCGCTGCGTGAAGCGGTCCGATCGGTTAAACGCCTTATCCGCCTCGATCATCTCCGGCGTCTTATGAGCGTAGTAGACTTGCATTACGCGCTCGACCTCGGCCAGCGTTTCCTGGCCGCGGACTTCGCCGTAGAGGACTTTGAGCTTGTCGAGGATGACCTCCCGCTGTTCCGGCGTGAGTTGAAGCAGCGGGCGGGTATAATCCGGTTCCTTACGATGAACACGGAGCTTGGATCGAGGACGGAACTTAGCAAGGCGCGCTTCGAGGGGATTCGGAATACCCATACAGTTCATCCTATAGACGGACGCGAGGACGACGGGTGGTTCGTCTTCTAAGGGAAAGGTTGCGCGCGCCTGAAGGGAGTACTGAAACGAAATGCCCTGCCTGCTCGGGATTCTTGCCCTTGCCTTTCCACGGATTGTATTGATACTGATTTTTCTTTTCTCGAACTATCTGGATCGCGCCTACCACAGTATCATCTGGCCGGTTCTGGGCTTCGTGTTCCTGCCTCTGACAACTCTCGCTTATGCTTGGGCAATTAACACGCGAGGGTCCGTGGACGGTCTTCAACTGGTCGTGGTGGTGCTCGCGGTGCTGATTGACCTGGGGCTGCTGGGCGGATCGACTCGCGGTCAAAGACGGGAACGCCTGCTTTAGACCGTGGGCCGCGAGTTGTTAGTCCGCGAGGAGTTGCTAAAATGACAGCGCATGTCCGTTCCTCCTTGTCAAAACGTGACCCGACTGCTTCTCGATTGGAGCGGCGGAAACCGGCAGGCGCTCGACCAACTGATGCCGCTGGTGTACGACGAGCTTCGCCGTCTTGCTGATCTTTATCTGAGCCGGGAACGGGTTGACCACACCCTGCAAGGAACCGCGCTTGTGCACGAGGCGTATATGCGTCTCGTCGACCAAAACCGGGTGAAGTGGCAGAACCGCGCGCATTTCTTCGGAGTCGCGGCGCAAATGCTGCGGCGCATTTTAGTCGATCACGCGCGGGCACATAAGACTGCAAAGCGCGGGGGGAATGCGCTTACGCTCGCCCTTGAGGAGGCGCTGGCCACACCGGAGCAAAAGGATCTTGATCTGGTTGCGCTCGACGATTCGCTGGAGGCGCTGGCCCGTATCGACCCGCAGCAGAGCAAGGTGGTGGAGCTTCGCTTCTTCAGCGGGCTCTCGATCGAGGATACGGCCGAAGTGCTGGGAGTCTCACCGGCTACGGTCAAGCGTGACTGGGTGGTTGCCAAGGCATGGCTTCACCGGGAGATGCAGCGAGGCAGGGCTACGTCTTCGTCTTCGGAGGCTTCCCCGAAGAGCTGAGCAGCTGCTTCTCTTTGACGCCCAGCTCTTCGTTCAGACATCTTTCTTTTGTTACTCCCCGTTGTGCATCTGCTGGGCCAGGTAGTTCTCGTAGCCCATTTCACCAATCATGTGCAACTGGGCTTCCAGGAAGTCGACGTGACTCTCCTCGTCCACGAGAATCTTCTCTAACAACTCGCGAGACCCGTGGTCGCCCGCTTCGATCGCCGCCTGGATTGCCGCATTCAACCGGGGGATAGCTTCCATCTCCAAAGCCAGGTCGTTTTCGATTTGAGCTTTGACGTTCGATCCAATCCGGAGTGGAAAAAGCTCGCTCATGTTGGGGGAGCCGTCGAGATAGAGAAGACGTTCGATGACGGCTTCTGCATGTTTCATCTCATCGATGGATTCCTTTTTAGTATGCGCTGCCAGGCGCATGTAGCCCCAGTTCTCACACATTTCGGCGTGAAGGAAGTACTGATTGATCGCCGTCAGCTCCGCTTTCAGGACCTCCTGCAAATAGCCCATCACCTTCTCGTTTCCCCGCATGAACTTTCTTCTCCTTTATCTCATCAGGACCAATCGGCCTAAACCTAAATTGTAACAGGTTGATTTTCACGAATTGGTACTCAAAGCGAAGCCATAGGGTGAATGCTTGGGAGACATACTGATTAGGTTGGGGTAACATCCTAAAGAATGCAGAAAAGATCTTACGGCCCCCAGGGCGCAAGTTACAATAAATGGTAATGGGTACACTCACCTCCTCAAACACAAGGGTCTTGATCGTGGATGATGAGGAGAACCAGCGGACCGGGCTTGCGAGTATGATTTCGTCGTGGGGATTCACGACGGAGACCGCTGCCGACGGTGTGGAGGCCTTGGAAAAGCTGTCGGAGATGCCTGTTCATGTCCTCGTGACAGATCTTATGATGCCGCGGATGGACGGCTTCGAGCTCCTGAGACGCTTGAGCTCGCAGCCCTCCATGCCCCCGTCCATCGTTCTCACCGCATTTGGAAATATTGAAACTGCAGTTGCCACCATTCATGATCTCGGAGCCTTCTGGTTTCTGGAAAAGCCGATCCAGCCGAATGCGCTCCGCATATTACTGGAGCGCGCCGCCTCGCAAAGCAAGCTGGCGGAAGAGACGGAGCGGCTGCAGCGGCAGCTAAGTTATCAGGGGGTGATGGGTGCTCTGGTTGGGACTTCTGCTGTGATGCAGCAGGTGTTTTCACTGATCCGGCAAGTAGCGCCTAGCAAAGCTGCGGTCCTCGTAACGGGAGAAAGCGGAACCGGCAAGGAACTGGTGGCGCGCGCTATCCACGACCTGAGCCCGCGCCGCGGAGGTCCCTTCGTCGCAATCAACTGCGCCGCCATGCCGGAAACGCTGATGGAGAGCGAGTTGTTCGGCCACGAGAAAGGGGCCTTTACGGGCGCCGTGGAACGTCGGGCGGGTTGTTTCGAGCTGGCACAGCACGGAACGTTGCTGCTTGACGAGATCGGCGATATGCCAATCGGGACACAGGCAAAGCTTCTGCGTGTTCTCGAAGATTCCCGAGTCCGGCGGCTCGGCGGCCGGAGTGAAGTTACTGTCGACGTTCGCGTCATCGCGTCCACTAACAAAGTGATGGAGGAGGCCCTCAAGAAGAACGAAGTTCGTGAGGATCTTTACTACCGGCTGAACGTTTTTCACATTGCGCTTCCTCCGCTGCGCCAGCGATTGGAAGATCTTCCTGTGCTGGCCGACGCACTGCTTGCTGACATTAACCGCAAGCACGGGTGCCGCGTGACAGGGGTGGACAATGCCGTCATGGAGATGTTTAAGCGCCACCACTGGCCAGGGAACGTGCGCGAGCTGAGGAACGTCATTGAAAGAGCAGTGATTCTGGCTGGTGAAGGACCGATTCTCCCCATGCACTTGCCGCATGACTTCGGTGCAACCGGAGGCGCCCAGGCGCGACATGCCGCTCAGGAACTGGAGTCGGTCCGGCTTCGCGTTGGCTCAACGGTAAGCGAGGCGGAAAAAGCTCTGATTCTTCTCACGCTACAGCATACAAAGAACAACAAAACCCGTGCTGCGGAGATCCTGGGCATCAGCTTGAAGACCCTGTTTAACAAATTGAAGGAGTACGGGGCGGCCGAAAGCGAAGCGAGTTCGTCCTGACCCCGGGCGATATTCTGTCATGCCCGTCGGATCCATTTGGCAGCGGACTTCCCTCAAAGCCCGCTTGCTAAGCGCCATGCTGGCGCTGGTTGGGGTGCTCGTGGCGGTCAACTCCGCCCTTCACCTGTACTGGCGGGTTCAGGAATTTCTACGCGAGGCGACGGAGCGCTCGATAAACAACGCGCGCGACGTACAAAGCTTCGTCCTGGAGCGGGTTGCCGAGCGCACGGCAAAAATTGTTCCCCCGCCGCAAGATATCGACGAGAGCGCTGCCCTGTGGGCGGACATCCTCAAGAACGATCCAACCATTCGTCATCTCATCCGGAACATCGTTATTAACTCGAAGCTGGTGACGGGTGTCTACATCACCGATGCGTCCGGCAAGATCCTGAACGCTGCTAGCGAGGATCACATCGGCCAGATGTACCGGCCGAATCCCAGCCTGGCTCAGTGGCAGGCCAGCAATATCTTTGAGAAGCTGCAGCGTATCCTTTACAGCGAGCGGGACTACGAGATTGTAATTCCGCTCGGCGTTGCCGAACAGAGTGCTCCTCTGTTCACGATTCGGGCGGTGGTGTCCTCGGCCATGCTGTGGGCCAGCCTCCGGCCGGAACTGTTAACGATTGGTATTTCGTCGGTTGTTGTCCTGATCGCTTCCATCCTGCTCGGCGGTTTCCTCGCAAACCGCATCCTCCAGCCTTTGCAACGGCTGACCCAGGCGATTGATCAGGTGAGCCTCGGCGGCAACATAAAGATCGAGCCGAGGGAGACCAGAGAGTTCGCAACTGTCCAGAACAAGCTCTATTTGCTGGCGCAACGGTTCCGCGGGGCGCGCGAGGACGTGGTTCAGCTCCGCGCCAACATTGAACGCATGCTGCAGCGGCTGGAGGAAGCCGTACTGCTGTTCGACGGAAAGGATACGCTGATTGTCGCCGGAAGTCCCGCCGAGCGCCTCCTGGGTCGGGAGCGCAGAAACCTCGTGGGGGCGCGGTTGGAAGAGCTATTTCCCGCTTCTACTTCTATTGGCGCCGCCATACAGACGGCCCGGCAGTTCCGGCAGCATCTGCGCGACTACCCGGTCGAGATTCCTCGCGAAGGCGGACCGCCTCAACATCTGCTGCTGAACGTAGACCCGTTTCACGAAGAGGACGGGTCGAAGGGAACGCTCATTACACTGCGTGATGCCGAGACGCGGACGCAGCTCGAAGCGCAGTTGGACGTCTCGACCCGGCTGGCGGCGATCAGCCGGTTGACCGGTGGAGTTGCGCACGAGATAAAGAATCCTCTCAACGCCATTACCCTTCACCTCGAGGTGCTGCGCGCACAGATAGAGAAGGAGATTCCCGCGGCGATCCCCGAAGTCGACATCATCGCCACGGAAGTGGAGCGGCTGAACCGCGTCGTGAAGGCATTCGTCGAGTTCACCCGTCCAATGCCGCTTGATTTGCGTCCTGTCGACCTGCTGGTAATTACGACCGAATGCGTAAATCGCCTCCGCGGCGAAGCGGCCCGCCGCGGGATTGAGATGGATCTCAAGTCCGGTCCGGAGCAGGCGATGATCCTCGGCGACGCAACGATGCTGAAGCAGGCTGTTTTGAATGTTCTTGTGAACGCCATCGAATCCATGAAGGACGGGGGCCGGATCGAGATTGACGTCAGTCAGTCCCTGGGAGACCTGGTGCTCGCGATCTCGGACGAGGGCAACGGCATTCCTGCCGAAATTCGGGACAAGATTTTCAACCTGTTCTACACCACCAAAAAGGCAGGCGCGGGTGTGGGCCTCGCTATCGCTTTTCAGGTCGTGCAATTGCACAACGGGTCGATCGATTGTTCGGACC
>JADGHK010000063.1 GCA_019686145.1 Bryobacteraceae bacterium
CTTACGGCGGGAAGATCGACGACCGTCAGCGTGTGCTTTTCAGATCGAACCGAGCCGGCCTCGACGTAATATTCCACGGTCTGGCTCAGGCCGGCGAACAGAAACTCGAACGCGGAGCCTCCCGGCTGGGGCTCCATCTGAACCTCTTCCCACTTCGACGTGCCCTCGTACCGGGCATAGAGCCGCGCTCCGCGAGCCTGGAAGCCGACCAAACTCGCAGAGATCAACTGATCAGACCCTCTCCGCACCTTCTGGTCCCCCGGCTGGACCAGGATGCTGTAGAAGGAAGCGGCGCCTGCCTTCGGCGTGCCGCCCCAGAGCAAGGAGGCTCCATGGCCCAGGAAGCCTGGACCGGCAAGGATCAGCCAAAGGAGTCCGCCGATTCCCGCCGCGGCGGCGGAGAGCCCGCCAACCACCCACGCCTTTCCAGCTACCTGCTCCGGCGCAGCCCGCTCCGCGATGCGTACAGTGTCCGCAGCAAGCAATTGCACAAACGGGTCCGAAGCGCCGTCCCCCTCCATTCGCTCCGCGACGGTCACCAGACGCTGCTCGAACTCTGGGAACTTGCTCTCGGCACGTTTGGCGGCAAAATTCCGGTTTAGTCGTAGCAGCGGCAGCACGATGCCGAAGGCCAGTGCCAGTGCGACGGCGACAAACAGCGCCATCCTCGCCCAAAGCAGGCTCCCCGGAGAGAAGGCAAAGGAATTTACGATCAGGACCAGCAGGACCGTGACGAGCAACGCAGCCACAGACAAGAGGGCAGCGCCGCGGCCCACCGCGCTCCAGCGAAGCCGCTGCTCCAACTGGCGGAGGTAGCCGTTCAAGCGATCGAAAGAGCTCATGCCGTCTCCTTGGAAGTGGAAAGATACCGACTCGCGATCAAAGACTCAACCACCGAGGCAGCCAGAAGAGCCAGCAGAAAATACCACGCCAGATTCCGGCGCTCCTCTCGCGGCTCGTTTGGCGTTGCAGCCGCCGCCGATTCGCCTTGCGGCGCGCCCTGCCACAAATTCAATGTCTCCTCAGGGATCGTCCGCAAATCCGACTCCCGCCTGTCGGGGTTCACAGCCACGAGTTCGTGCCGCCCGTTCTCGCGCCGGACTTCGTAGTACCCCGGCCTGGTGAGCTGCAAATTCTGTGTGGTAGCAGCCTCGCTTAATGATAGTGCCCTTTTGCCGTCAGGCCCGAGCACCTCTAATGCCCGGGATGCCGATCCTTCCCGCCGCAGCTCCAGATAAGAGCCCACCGCGTACCCCACCGAATTCTCTTCGAAGCCGCTCAGATATCGCGCGAGCCGTTCGACAAAGGGAACAAACGCTGGCCGCAACGGAAAATCGTTCGAAATGTTGTCGAAGGTCGAGGTAAACACGACTACCCGGCCTTGACCCACGCGCTTCTCCAGCAGGATCGGCGTCTGGTCCGTCAGCCTCGCCACCACGCGAGCATCACCGGGGTCGACGTCGAACGCCTGATAGAACTTGACGTTCTCCCAGCGGTTCGTCCTTTGCAGCGCGGGATGCGCTTCGTCGGCCTTCCCGAGCGCCAGGAAGCGCTCGCCGGACCGGGCAGCGTACTTCGACTGCGCTATCTTCGACTCCAGGATTGGAACCATGGCACGCGCTGCGGCAGCAGGACCGATCGCAATCATGGCAGAGCCGCCGCTCTTGATGCTCTGCACCAGCGCCCGCTCGAAAGAGGGCGGCAGCGACGCGACGTCGGAGATCACCGTAAACGCGAATTTTTCGGGAGCAACGTTCGCTACGCTGTCGGCGGACACGGCCTCCACCTGGAAGGCTCCGTCAGCGGTGGATTCCAGCGCGGCCTTGTAGTAGAGCAATCCGCGGCGCTGCCGTCCTTCGTGGACGAAGAGAACCCGCCTCGGGTCCGACCGCTCGACAGCAAACAGAAAGGAATCGTCAGCCGGAAGCGTGTCAGCCGAATCGATACGAACCTCCGCCCGGTTCCATCCATGGGGCGCATCCAGGGTTAAGAACTCGACTGTCGCGCGGCCGTTCTCGGGAACATCTACTGTCCTGGTAGAAACCGTTTTGCCATTAACGACCAGCGAGACATTCCGCGATGCCGCCGGGGTCGCGTACCCGGCGACCGTGGCAAGAATGCGGACTTTCTTGGGGTCGTTCACCACCCGCGGCGCTGTCACGGATTCCACTGCCCAGTTCGGCTTCTCGGACCCGACGTTATGCAGCACAAGACGTGTATCGGAGGAGAGCGCAAGATCCGCGAATCCGGAAGGCATGGACGTCCGCTGCATGTCGCTGAAGAGGTGAACTTCGAGCGGAAGCTTCTCTGACTCCGAAAGGGACCGCAGCGCTCGCGCAAGTTCGCCAAAAGAACTCCGTCCATCGCCTGCTTCGACCGAGTTAATCGCAGCCCGCAGCTCGTCGACGGAGTTTGTTCTTTGTGTCAGCAGGTGAACCTGCGAGTCGAGTGCAAGGACTTGCCCGTAGCTGGCCGGACGCCACGAGTTCAGCAGGCTTGCCGCCTCCGTCTTTGCTGCCGCAAGACGATTGCCTTCCCGCATGCTGAAGGAGCGGTCGAGGACCATTACAAGCAGGCTGCCGGTTCCCTCCCCCGGAGGAACGCTTCGCGTAACAAAGGGACTCGCGAACGCCAGAGTAAGAAGAACCACGACCGCGATGCGTGCAGCCATCAGCAGGAGGTATCTCAGGCGGCGGTGTTTGATGGAGCTTTGCGTCCGCTGCTCGAAGAACATCAGCGAACTGAACTGCAGCGGCTCACTGCGATGACGCCGCAGAAGGTGCACCCACAACGGAATGCCCACAGCGGCGAATCCGGCAAGGAACCAGGGCGATAAAAATCCCACCTACATCCTCCCCTGGCGAATGCTCAGATACTCACGCAGGCACTCGTCGAGTGCCCTGTTCGTGACAGCGAGGAAGTAGCCAATGCCCGCAGCCTGGGCCTTCGAGCGCAAGCCGGCAATATGTGCCTCCATTCGCGCCGGATACTCATGCCGCGCATACTCCGGAGTCACTTGAAGAGAATCTCCGGTCTCCATATCAAGCAGGATCCGTGGCTCTCGCAACGATGGGCGGATCTCCTCGGGATCAAGGACGTGCAAGAGCACCAGCTCGTTGCCCCGGAAACGCAGCGGCTCCGTCGTCCGAATCACAGTCTCCGGCGATTCCCAGAAGTCTGAGACAACAACCACAATTCCCCTGCGCCTGAGAAGATCCTGGCACAGCACAAAAGGCTTCGCAAAATCTGTCCGCGTTCCCGGCTCCGCGCGCTCAATCGCATGCAGGATCCTCGCCATCTGCCCCTGCCGTCCGCTCGGGGGAACATAATCCCGGACCTCGTCATCGAAGACCACGACTCCAATCGCGTCCCGTTGATGATGAGCCAGGTAGGTCAGCGAAGCCGCGATATAGCGTGCATAGTCGATCTTGGGAACGCTGTGCGAGGAAAAGGCCATGGACTTGCTGGCGTCCAGCAGCACCGTCACGAGCGTATTGGTCTCGCCCCGGTACCGCTTCAAATAGGCGCGCTCCGTCCGGGCAAATACGTTCCAGTCCACGTGGCGCAGGTCATCGCCAGGAGCATAGGCGCGGTATTCGGCGAACTCCTGACTGAACCCGAAGTCCGGGGAGCGATGAAGCCCGGAGATGAATCCGTCGACCACAGTTTTCGCAACCAATTCCAGTCCGGAAATTGCGGCGAGAACGGACGGATTCAGGAAACGCTGTTCCATAACAACCAGTTCCTAAGCCTAATCCTTTGGAGGAGGCATTTGGGCGAGGAGCTTCTTCAGAATGTCGTCCTGCGTCAGCCGCTCAGACTCGGCATGAAAATTGAGAAGAATGCGGTGCCGCAGAATTGGAACCAGAAGCGCGGTGATGTCTTCGTAGGTGACATGGTACCGATGCCGCATCAAAGCGCGCGCCTTGGCCGCAAGCACGAGGAACTGAATACCTCGGACGCTGGCGCCAAAGTTGACATACTTCTTTACGAAGTCCGGCGCGGAGGGATCGGTATAGCGGGTCGCACGCACGAGGCTGACGGCGTAGCGAGCGACGGAGTCCGCGATGGGAACCATTCGGACCAACTGCTGGAAACCGAGAATCTCCTCTGCGTTCGTCACCGCTTCCGGTTTGGCGACGTGCGTGGTTGTGGTCATCGAAATGACACGCAGCTCATCCTCTGCGGACAGATAGTCGAGGACGGTATTGAAGAGGAACCGGTCGAGCTGGGCCTCAGGCAGCGGATAGGTTCCTTCGAGCTCGATCGGATTCTGCGTCGCCAGAACGAAGAACGGCGAAGGCAGCTTGTAGTGATTTCCGCGCACCGTGCATGAGAGCTCCTGCATGGCCTCAAGCAGCGCTGATTGCGTCTTCGGAGGCGTCCGGTTGACCTCGTCGGCCAGCAACACGTTACAGAAGATCGGCCCGGGGACGAAGGTCCACGTCCGGCGCCCCGTCGTGGGATCTTCCTCGATGATATCGGTCCCGGTAATATCCGAAGGCATCAGATCCGGGGTGAACTGGATGCGCTTGAACTCCAGCCCGAGGGTTTGCGCCATGGTGCGCACCAGGAGCGTCTTGGCAGTCCCTGGCAAGCCGGTAATCAAGCAATGGCCGCCCACGAACAGCGCGATCATGACCTGTTCGAGGACCTCCTCCTGGCCGACGATCACGCGGCGGACCTGCTCCACGATTGCGTCGTGAACCTGCTGGAAGCGCTCGATACGCGCCTGGAGCTCTGTCGAATCAAGTTGGGTTGCGGTGACGGGTGTCGTCATTGTTCTCTCTTTTTGGTAGGTACCGGTTGCGGCTTGCCGTTCAGCTCAAGCAGCATCTTTTGCGCGGGACGGTAGCCGGGCGCGGCTTCGAGGGCAAGAAGCAGGTGCTCCTCGGCCTGCTCACGCCGGTTCGCCTTGTGCAAAGCCTGGGCCAGACGGAAATGTGCCGCCGCGGGATCCAGCGGTTTCGACGCGACAGCAGCCTGATACTCCACGATCGCAGAATCGAGGTTGCCCAGCTGCATCCACAGGTCGCCCAGCTTCCGGTGCAGTTCCTCATCCTGCACAGGATAAATATAGTTGAGCCGCTGCAGCGCCTTTGCCGCCTCTTTCTGGTTGCCGAATTCCTCATGGAGCGAAGCCAGCTGCTTTAGACGCTCCGGACTGCGGCCTCCCGCCCGAGCATATCGGTCAAGCTCCGCCAGCGCCGACTTCTTATCGCCCTTGGCGAGATACGCATCCGCCAGTAACTCGTAGACGCTTCCCGCTTCCACGTAATCAGGGTAAATGTCGCGGATTGCGTTGCCTTCGCGAATGACCTCGTCGTGCATCTTCAGCTTCGCGTTTTCAACGAGGAGTCGGTGGCGCTTCCGCCAGTCCTCATAGCCATCGACGCTTCGCTTTGTCTGTTCGGTTACCCAGGCCAGAAATTCCTTGTCAAAGACCTCGGGCTCCATTCCGAGATGCTCGCGGATGACTTCCGGCGTCGATTTTGACTGGCCGAAGGAATGCATCATGTCGAGAAGCTTCTGGAATCCCCATTTGCCCGCGATGTAGTCGCAAATGCGGCCCGCCTGAAAATACGACACGATGACCTGCCCGGGATAGGACGGGCGGATGAAGCCGCGATCGAGCTCCGCCACCGGCAGCAGCAGCTTCTTGCGCAACGCCATGATAATGTCCGGACTCAGGCGGTCTCCCCACTCGGGATCGATCGCTGTTTCCTCATGGACCGCTACACCCTCTGTGAACCACCGCGGAACCTTATGCTTCGTCGCCGTGAGCACAAAGACGTGGCTCAGCTCGTGCCAAAGCGTGCTTGCCCAGTGGAAGCTCCCCGGCTTCCTGCCCGACGGGCTGTCCATCGCCACAACCGTCCCGAACGTTACCCCAAGCGCGCCAAGTCCGGGCATTCCAAGCGCGCGGACAGCAAAGTCCTCATGGTCCGGGTAAACCTCCAGCCGGACAGGTTCGGAAAGCTTTACTTTGTATTTCTTCTCGTAAAGATCGATCGCGCGTAAGAGCTCGGGCTCGATGTATGCCCGCAGAAGTTCGTGTTCCTTCTTATGCAGCCTGACGACGGACTTGCTCGTACGGTAAGTGACAAAGTTTTTGTAACTGTCAAGCAGGTTCAGCGTATTGACCGTAGCGGGGCTGTTGTGGCCGTTCCGGAAGGAGAGTTCAAGGTGATGGCGCGCCTCTTCGTCCTTGCCGAGGCGCATCAGATTGATGCCGAGTTCCGAGTGCGCCTCCCATAGCTCCGGATTGAGCTCGATCGCTTTCCGGTAGAAGGCAATGCCTTCCTCATAGCGCCGGTTGAGCACAAGAAATCGCGCAGCCGTGGCAAACGCCTCGCCGTACCTGGGATTGATGGCAAGGATGCGGTCGAGCCAGGCATTCGGAGCCTGCGGCGTGGGATCGGGAAGAGCCAGCCAGTCGATGGCTGCGAGCACGGCCATCGCAGGAAGCCGCTCGCCGTCAATCAATAGCGCCTGGTCTGCCTGCTTTTTCGCCTTCTCCGTGTCGCCATCCTCGAGAGCGAGAGTCGCAAGCAGTTCACGCGCCTCCACCAGCTTCGGATCAAGCTTAATTGCTTCCTCGGCCAGCTCGACCGCCTTCTTGTCGAATCCTTCGGCGGCGGCGAGCGCCAGCCCCAGAATTGCCGGAGCATAGTCCTTGCGAATCTCCAGCGCCTCCTGGAAGAGCTTAACGGCGTCCCCTTTTTGAAAGTGATCCAGGTAGAGGCGCCCCCACCGGACGCGATAGTGAGGGCTTGCAGGTTGCGCCTGGACAGCCAGGCGGAACGCATCATTGGCTTCGCGGTATTGACGCAACGCCCACAACGCTTCCGCCCGTATGTAAGGATCGGGACTTCCTGCGAGCCTGCTATAGCAGGCTCGGGCTTCATTGAAACGCCCTCTCTGGCGATGGGCGGCGCACGTTTCCAGGGATTGCGCCGAAGCTGCAACCGCTCCGATGGAGAGCGTCGCCGCCAGTGCCAGGAGAGCCGGCTTCATTTCTCCAACTCCTCTTGCGTTCGCGCCAGGTCGAGAAGAAGCGCCGAAAGCTTCTTACGATACTCGTTGACAGGCATTGCGGCTTTCTGGTACTTGAGGCGTTCAATCTCCTGCTCGATCTTTTCCTTCTTCGCGAAAAGCTGCTGCTTCTCGCCCGACTGCGCCGCAATCTGGGTCTGGCCGACTCGCATCACCGCCATCTGCGCCGCCAGCAATCCCTGGCCGTTCTCCGGACCGGGAGCCCGAACACCTTCGCCCTTTCCAGTATCGTCGAGCAGAGCGTGCTCCGTCGCCAGGCGCTTCTGCGATTCGTAAAAGCGTACCGTCTTCTGATCCGCGTAACGGTATGCCTCGAGCGCGGAAATGGCGCCGTTCTTGTCCGTGTCAGCCGCGCCGTCCCGTAGCGCCTCCGCCCAGTAGCGGGAAAAGACGACGGCATTCTTTTCCGTGCCGGTGCGGGTTGCAGTTATCACCACGCGATTCTGCTTGCTCAATGCCGTCATCGAGGCGCCGCTTGCGCTGGTCATGTTGACCACGAGCTGCCGCGACGCCGGAATGCGATCCAACATCCCGGCAAGCTCGGAAGCCGTCAGGTCCGGTCCGGGGATCGCGAACTTATAGTTGACGCCGTCAAAGCCGCCGTGGCCGATCAGCATCACGACCAGGCTGTCCGAAGCGGACGCCCTCCTGGCGATGTCGGCGAGTACGGACTGGATCTTCGCTTTACTGGCGTCGCTCCCCCGCAGAGTCACCACCTGCGGCTCTTTGTTGTCCTTCAGCAGCTTGTCGATCTCCCCGGCGATTCCGGAAAATCTCTGCTCAAACTCCGCTTCGCCGCCAATCCCGGCGATGGTTACGTAGTACGTTGCCGCGGGGGCCGCTGCGGCGAGGGCCGCGAAGAGGAGGAGCAGTCTCATACCACCCCCCACTTTCGCCGCAGCAACCATTCGGCCGACCGCAGACCCAGAGCAATCAGGAAGAGGATTGGCATATCCCACAAGTCTTTCGTCTCGCGAACCGTGATGCCTGCCTCCGAGTAGGAGATTTCCTCACTAAGATCCTTCAGGTCGGAGGGCTTCCAGTAGCGCCCGCCCGTCGCGGCTGAAAGCTTCTCGAGAAGTTCCCGGTTCTGCTCCGCGCGGAAGTTTTCGGCGACGCCGTCTTCCCGGCGGAAGGTCAGGACATCGTGGCCAAGCTCTTCCTGCCCGCGGCGCGCGACGACCTCGGCAAGATAGGAGCCCCGCTTCCCGGCGGTCCAGTCCACCTGGTAGACGCCTTGAGCAAGAGGATCGGGCGTGAGCTCTACCATTTCGGCAGTTCCGTCCGGCCCGGTGATTCGAGCCTCCACGGTGGCATCGGAAACAGGTTGATGGGTCTTATCGCGAATCTCCGCCCGGAGCACGACCTTCGATTCGTCCGCGAGAAGCTGCTTCGGCGTCGAGGCGAGCACCTGACCCGTGCTTCCGTCAACCAGCCAGCGCAGCAACTGCTGCCAGAACATCTCGTGCGACTTGTCCTCCAGCTCCTGCTGCATCTGCCAGCGCCAGCTTCCGCCCGTCGCAAAGACCGCCACCCTGCCCCTGCCGTAGTTCTGAGTAACCAGCAGCGGATAGCGGCGCCCGTCGACGACGCTCTCGGCAAGCACAAGCGCTCCGGGCTTCGCCGAGCCCGGGTCCTGAAAGTCAGCAAGCTGAGGCAGTTTCTTCCACCTTTCAACATTCGCCTCCGGATCTTCGACGAGGCGGCAGATCAAACTATCGCGTCCGGGAGTGGTTAATTCTACAGAAGCGCGGTTTCTGCGGAAAGTGTTTTTGCTTCGAGGCAGGGTGACAGGGAGGATTTCAGCAAGAGCCGAGTTCGCATAGCCCCCATCGGCGAGCGATGCGCGTCCCCCAAGAAACAAGACGCCCCCGCCGCGCCGGTCTGCGAAGGCTTTGATGAGATCCTGCTGAGCGGCAGTGAGATATCCCACTTCGACGGTCCCAATGATAATTCCGTCATACTGAAACAGCTCTTCCGCGGAGGCGGGAAATCCCTGTGCGAGCTCTTTGGGATCGGCGATGCCCTGCCTGTACACCTTATTCTGTGTCGTGCGCAGCATGGTGACGAGCTCAAGGCTCCGATCCTCCTCGATCGCGCGCCGTATGAACTTGAACTCCCACCGCGGCTCTCCTTCGAGATACAGAATCCGGGGCTTGCGCGCATCCACGTTCACCAG
>JADGHK010000064.1 GCA_019686145.1 Bryobacteraceae bacterium
GAAGTAACGGATGGAAACGTCGACGGCGTTGTGCTGACGCTGAGCACAGGAATCACCCTTACGGGCAGCCTCCGGGTTGTCGATGGGGAAGCGAAAGGCTTTGACTACTCTCGAGTGAGGCTTCGCCTGACGCCTGATGAACAAATCCTGTTCGCGCCCGCACCCAATGGCAGCGTGAAGCAAGACGGCAGCATCAGCATCGCGGGAATCTCACCTGGAAAGTACTCCCTGACCGCCATTGCCATGCCGCAGGACAGCTACATCAAGTCGGTGAAGGTCGGCGGGCATGAGTCTGTGGACGGCACGGTCGACCTTTCGTCAGGGAGCGCCGCGAGTCTTGAAGTCGTGGTCAGCCTGAAGCCGGCGCAACTGAGCGGAACGGTCCAGGGGTCGGACGGCGCAGTTTCGGGAGCCACGGTCGTGCTCGTACCCGATGGGGCGAAGGGCGCGCTGGCGGAAAATCTCCGCACGGCAACGACCGACCAAAACGGCTCGTTTACTCTGCGCGGCTTGGCCCCGGGGGAGTACAAACTATTCGCCTGGGAGGATGTCGAGCCGGGTTCCTATTTCGACCCGCAATTCCGGAAGCCTTACGAGGGCAACGCCGTCACAGTGAAACTCGATCAGGGAGCGGCGGTGAGTGTGACAGTTCCCCCGATCGCGGCGCAGTGAAACTCGCTGCGCCGCTCCAACGGCAGAGATCCCTGGGAATCAGCTTAAAGCGCGAGGGAGAAACCTGCGGAAATCTCTGTCTGGCGGAGTAAGCCATCCGCGGATGGAAGGTCAAAGGGTTTGCCGTTCTGATACTGGCGCACATCGAACCGCAGCAAGAAGAGCGGACTGATTCTCACCTTCAACCCGCCGCCGTAGTTAAACCCGAACTTATTGTCTCCCCCTCCCGAAGCCGCAGAGCTTCCAGGAGGAGCAAAGTTCGAAAAGTGGACTCCCACCGTTGCAAAAGGCCGGATCACAGAGCCTTCCGGCAGGGCGTAGGCAAGGAAGTTGTAAAAGCCCTGGTGGATGGCCATGCCATCCCCTTCTCCGCCGATCTTCAACTGTGTCCGGTTATAGGCATACCCGAATTCGTTTCCGAAGAAGCGCCAGTTGTTGAGGGTGAGTCGAAAACCGATGCGCCAGCCGTCGTCCAGCTCAACCGGAAAGTCCACACCTCCCGACGAAAGGACCCCGATCTCGGGATTACTAATGCGAGACGCGCCAGCATGCACGCCAATCTCGGCCACCTGGGCAAAACCGACAGCCGACAACGCGCTGAAGGCTACAGCGATCAATGAATATTTCGCGATACGTTTCATTGGGATATCCAATCGGATGCGAGTCCGATTCGTTTCGTTTCCTTTTCGGAAGTTTTTATAGTACAACGACGTGAATCTCTCGCGGGCCGTGAACTCCCCGGACCAGAATCTGTTCGATATCGGCAGTCCGGCTCGGTCCGGTAATGAGCACCATCGAACTCGTTTGTTCGGCCGGGTTTGGGAGAAGCGTGAACAGTTCATCAAGGCCGGTAAGAATTCGTGAGCGAGGCACAATGGCAAGATGGACGGGAGGCAGCAAGGAAATAAGCCGTGCCTCCCGCGGGGAGGCAATTATCACCAGACTGCCTGTATCTCCCAGGGCGTAATCCGCACTGGTGATTCCGATATCCGCGGCAGCGCACGCCTCGCGCAGCTTGTCTGCGTCCGTGTAGTTGCTGCGGACGTTCGGCAACTCGACAATGCCGCATTCGCGAAGCACTGGGGAATTGGAAGCAACCACCCGCTTGCCTTCGCACAACTGCGCGGCGTAGTCCAAAACCTCTTGCGGGGAATGAGCGACGCAGGTCTTCCCGTTGAGCTTATTTAATGCGCAAATGAAGGATTCGATGCGAGCGTCGAGCGGCACGTCCGGAATGCGGAGACGAACGGGGGGCGGCGCGGCGGGCGGCTGCCCGCTGCTCCTCCCCAGCGCCGTTCGCACCTTGTGAAGGATCTTCTCGCGAGGCACCGCTAGCGCCCTCCCTTCCGCCGCGACCGCCAATGCTGCCGGAAGCTCTTCGAAGCCGGACGGGGGAGGTCGCGCTGGCTCAGCCATCCCTTGAGGGGGCCGATATTCATGAACGAGGGCACGCTTCGAAGCCAGCCGGGCTTCTCCCCTTCAGGGAAGAAGGCGGCAGCCATCGATCCCATCATTTCGTAGATTCGCGGATGGCGCATCACCCAGGCCCAGAGCCGGAAGACCATCCGTTCCGCCCAGCCGCCCCGCTCCTTCGCCTTGAACTTCGTCACCTCGGACCGCAGGTCCAGAAGCAATTTGGGAATGTTGATCTTGACCGGGCATACCTCATAGCACGCCCCGCACAGGCTGGATGCGAACGGCAGCCAAGGGTCCTTGCCGACACCCATGTACTGCGGCGTAATGACGGCTCCGATCGGACCGGAATAAACCCACGGATAGTTGTGGCCGCCGACTTTCCGATAGACGGGGCAATGATTCAAGCAAGCGCCGCAGCGTATGCAATAGAGCGACTGCCGCTTTTCGCGATCGGCCAGAAGCCGCGTCCGTCCATTGTCGAGCAGGACCACGTAGAACTCCTCCGGACCATCCACTTCGCCTTCACGCCTGGGTCCAGACAGGAAGGATGTGTAGACCGTGAGAGGCTGGCCGGTCGCGCTCCGTCCCAGCAGTTTTAGAAAGACCGGCAGGTCCTGCGCGCGGGCTATCATTTTCTCCATCCCGGCAACAGCGATGTGGATGCGTGGAGCGGACGTCGTCAGCCGCGCGTTGCCCTCATTCTCGACGATCACGACGGCTCCGGAGTCCGCGACAAGGAAGTTCGCGCCCGAAATCCCGATGTCCGCCTGGAGGAATTTCTGCCGCAAAACGCCGCGCGCGATCATCGTCTGCTTCTCGATGACCGTTTCGTTTTCTACGCCGAGCTTCTCGGTGAAAATATTGGCGACATCGTAACGGGTCAGGTGGAGCGCAGGAGCAACGATATGGTACGGCCTCTGATGGGCGAGCTGCAGGATGTACTCACCGAGGTCCGTTTCAACCGACTCAAGCTGATGGTGCGCCAGCCGCTCGTTCAGGTCGATCTCTTCCGTCGTCATCGACTTTGATTTCACGATCAGGCGAGCGCCCCGTTCCTTCGCCAGACGCAATACGAAATCGGCGACCTCGCTGCCGTCTTTGCAGTAGACCACCTTGCCGCCATGCGCCGTCACGTGCTCCTCGAACAGCTCGAGGTAGTAGTCCAGATTGTCGAGCGTATGCTTCTTGATCTCGTGAGCCTGAGTGCGCAGCTCCTGGTATTCCGGCAGCACATCGGCGGCAACAGCCTCCCGCCGCTTCTCCATCAGCCTGCCGGTGGCGGTATAGACCGCCAGTTGGAGGTTGGCGTCTTCGAGCGTTTGCCGGAATTTCGATGGTTCGGTAGTGGCGGCTTTGGACATTGGGAATTAGCGGGAGGCGAGCACTTCGGCAAGGTGCATTGTCCGCACGGGAGCGTTCGCCCGCGCGAGCGCGCCTTGCAATTGCATCAGGCAGCTCGAGTCAATGGAAACAACGATTTCAGCGCCGGTCCTCAGGATGGAATCCACTTTCGTACGCACCATCCCGCCCGACGTTTCCGCAAACTTCACGGAGAACGTTCCGCCGAAACCGCAGCACTCTTCGGCGCGATCCATTTCCTTTAGCGTCAATCCCCGGACGCGGCCGAGCAATCGCCGGGGTCCTGACTTCACCGACAGCTCGCGGAGCGCGTGGCAGGAGTCGTGGTAAGTAACTACGGCATCCAGTCTTGCTCCAACGTCTTCCACTTTCACTACCTCCGTCAGAAACGTCGAGAACTCGACGACGCGGCTTCCAACCGCCCTGGCCCGGTCCAGCCACTCAGGCTCCTTGCGGAACAACTCCGCGTAGTGGTGAGAAATCATCGATGTACAGGAACCCGAGGGAACGACAATATACTCGGCCTGCTCAAATACCGACAGGAAGTGGCGGGCGACGTCCCGGGCTTCGGCGCGGTAGCCGCTGTTAAAAGCCGGCTGTCCGCAGCAGGTTTGCGCTTCGGGGAAATCGACCTCGCAGCCGATCCGTTCCAGGACATCGGCCATAGCCAGCCCCACGCGAGGGAACAGTTGATCGACAATGCAAGTAACAAACAGCGCGACGCGCGGCCCCATCAGCACGGATTGTATCACCGCTGTTTCACAAAACCTGCAGGACACGTAGAATGGTCAACGTGAGACGTCGACGCTTTCTGCTTCTCGCCGTCGCCGCTGCTCCTGCGCTTGCGGCAGAAACGAGCCGCGAATCCGCTCGCGGAACGCTCACCCTCACTAACGACGGGCGCCCGGTCCTGCAAACTTCGGACGGCAAGACGATCTTCCTTGAAGGCGATGAATCCACCATGGGCGTCTTGCGAGACGAGCGTCTAAGAAACTCCAGCTTTCTGGTCCTCGGGAAATTCGACGGTCCGGATCATTTCACAATTGACCCGATTCACAAGCGCGCCATGTTTGTTCTGAAGGACGGCAAGCAGTTTACCATTAGCTACTGGTGCGAGGTCTGCGCGATCCGCACTTACACTCCTGGCAAGTGTGCCTGCTGCCAGCAGGAAACGAATCTGGATTTGCGGGAAAAACCCTGATGATGCGACGTGCCGGTCTCGCTCTGATTCTGCCGATGATGCTCCAATCTGCCAACTACACCGCGGAACGCGTAACGATCGACAACATTGAAGTTATTCGCCTGAGAGATGCTGCGACACAGACTGAAGTGCTTGTGGCTCCGTCGTTTGGCAACAACGCCTACGAGATGACGGTCAAGGGGAAACGAGTATTCTGGTCTCCCTACAACTCTATCGGCGAACTCAAGGCAAAGCCCACGCTCGCCGGGAATCCCTTCCTCGCTCCCTGGGCGAACCGTCTTGATCAGGATGCCTTTTACGCCAACGGAAAAAAGTATTTGCTGAACCCCGAGCTGGGCAATTTGCGCCGCGACCGGAACGGAAAGCCGATTCACGGCCTGCTGGTTTTCGCTCCGGAATGGCGTGTTACGAACTTGCGTTCGAGCGACAGCAGCGCCGAGGTGACGAGCAGGCTCGATTTCACCGCGGTGCCGCAATACATGGCCCAATTCCCCTTCGCCCACTCGATTGAAATGACGTACAGGCTTTCGCGCGGAGCTCTGGAAGTGGAAACGGTCATTCATAACCAATCGAGCCAGCCCATGCCGCTCGCCATCGGCTTCCATCCGTATTATCAAATCAACGATGCGGCCCGGGACCAATGGACCGTCGGCATCTCCGCCCGCGACCATGTGGTCCTTTCGAATCTGCTGATTCCAACCGGCGAGCGGAAACCCGTGAGTCTGCCAAATCCTCTATCTCTCGCCGGCACCCAGCTCGACGACGTCTTCACAAACCTCATCCGGGACGACCAGGGCAACGCGGAGTTTTGGGTGAAGGGAAGGCAGGAAAAGATTTCGGTGGTCTTCGGCCCCAAGTACCCGGTGGCCGTCATCTACGCGCCTAAGGGCCGCAATTTCATCTGCTTCGAGCCGATGACCGGCCTCACCAACGCCTTTAACCTCGCCCACGCAGGCCTTTATAAAGAACTACAGCACATAGCCCCCGGCGCGACCTGGCGCGAGAGCTTCCACGTCCGGGTGAGCGGCTTCTAGACCGCTCGCCCCACCCGGGTTTCCAAAAACTGGATCGCCCTGCAAAAAATTGTAGCCACCCCCTGGAAGTGGTCACGAAAAGGGTGCATAATGTCTTTTACCACGCGGGTTTGTGGCAATGGAGCGAAGATCTTTCCTTCGGGCAAGTGTACTTGCCGGCGGGACGATTTTGGGCGCTCCCTTCATCCAGAGGGGGCGTTTCACGTTGTACGCCGGAAGCCGGACCTATTCGAGACGAACTCTCGATCTGGTTCAGGAATCCATAGTGATTGACATGCTCAGCCTGTTCACCCTGGACTGGCAGAAGCTTACGGGGTGGCAGCAGGACCCGTCGACATTCCGGCCGGAAGATTTTCAACGCCTGAAGCGCTCAGGCATTACGGTCTTCCACCCTGCCGTCGAACCCAATCAGCCGAATCCGTTTCAAGCGACGCTCCATTGGAGCGACAACTGGAACAGGCTCATCTCGGCGTATCCGGAATTCTTCGTTCGCGTCAACTCCGTCGATGACATCCGTCTTGCTAAGAATAGCGGACGCATCGCCGTTGTACTCGGTTTCCAAAATTCTGAGCATTTCCGCTCTGTGCGGGACGTCGGGGCCTTCCATGAGCTCGGCCAGCGCGTTTCCCAGCTGACCTACAACTCGCGGAATTCTCTCGGCGACGGGTGCGTCGAGCGGCACGACCAGGGCATCACCGTCTACGGCGCATCCGTCGTCGCCGAAATGAACCGCATCGGGATGGTGGTGGATGTCTCACACGCGGGTGAGCGAACCGCACTCGACGCACTCCGGGTCTCTCGCAAGCCAGTTGTCATCTCCCACTCCAACTGCAAGGCGCTGGTGCCGCGCTCGCCCCGCTGCGTCTCCGATACCGTGATTCGCGCACTGGCTGCAACAGGCGGCGTCCTCGGCCTGACCGGCATTCGCAATTTCGTCTGGGACGGACGTCCCGTGACTCTCAATCACCTTCTTGATCACTACGAGCATGTGGCCCGGCTGGTCGGCGTCGAGCACGTTGGAATCGGCAGCGACAGCGACGTCGAAGATTACAACGGCAAGACCAAGAAGAAGCGGCTTCAGTTCGACATTCACGGTCTCGACACCGGCACGCGCATCTACGACATCACCGAAGGCCTGCTGAAGCGCGGATACACGAACCGGCATCTGGAGCTGATCCTCGGCGGAAACTTCCTCCGTGTGCTCTCCGAAGTGTGGAACCGGCCGCCGGTGAGTGTCTCGTAAGACGCCGTACAACTCACTTTAATTTCAATTCTTTTTGCAACATTCTCACGTCTTCCATATCTCGGATTTAGTCGAGATCCGATCTATTATTGTTAGAAATTCCCACCAATAAATTCGTTGACAGCTAAAGCCCTTTTTCCTTTGGTTCGGGGCTTGCAGTGTCAGGCGGCGAGGAGTTTGTGCAGACAACTATGAAACAACTTGTCGCAATTACCGCGTGCCTAATGCTGTTCGCGGGCATGCTAGCTCCGAACTTAGAGGCACAAGCATCCTATGGAACAGTAACTGGAACGGTGCGAAACACCACCGGTGCTCCAATGGCCGACGTGAAGATCGAACTCGAAAACGTCGCCACAGGGACGCGAGTGACTGTTGCTACAGATGCGCAGGGCGCTTATCGCTTTGAAAACGTCCCGCCAGGAAGATACCGGATTATCACAACGCATGGGAAAGTGGCAGCAGTGCCCTCTCCTGAATTTGACGTTGCGATGAACCGGACCAACATAATGAACGTAACAATTACGCCGGGTCCGGCTACCGACGTAATTACTGTGCTTGAAGAGCCGGCCCGCGTCCTTGAAACGGCGCAAATCATTACTTATTACGAGGGTGAATCCATTCAAAATCTGCCGCGTCCGAATTTTGTGGAGCGGACTGGAAACGCCTTCGGCGCCTACAATCTTTCGTTACTTAGCGAAGGTGTTACATCCGGCGGAGTCGGTGAAGCGACTGGCCCGGCAGTTACGGGACACCGGCCGGCCTTTAACATATTCCACATTGACGGCATCGACAATAAGAACCGGATCAACAATGCTCCGGTTGTCTACATGTCGAATATGGCGACAAAGGACTTCGTGCTGCTGGAGGATCAAAGCGCGCCGCGCTTTGGACACGAGCCAGGCGGCAAGTTGAACAGCACGGTCCACAGCGGCACCAACGGAGTCCATGGCGCTCTTTACGACTATCTGCAGAACCGCATTATGAATGCCTTGGAGCCAGCCTGGATCCGCCAGGGCATTGACGATCAACCGCGCTATGACCAGAACCGGTTGGGCGGCTCCGTTGGATTCCCGATTCTTCGCAACCACCTCTTCTTTTACGGTAACTTCGAGTGGATCCCGCTCGGCTTCACACGTCCGGGCGTGAGCGAGTTCCTCGCTCCAACCGCCGAGGGGCTCGCTACCCTGAGCACGGTTCCCGGCGTCTCGCAACAGAACATCAGTCTGTTGCAACCGTTCGCGACGAATCAGCCAGCCACGTCGTCCACGATCGTCAACGGCGTCGCCATTCCGCTTGCGCCGGTCTCCAATCTTTTTGCCGGCTCTCGCGATAGCTACATGGGCACCGGCAGCATTGAGTGGCTTCCCTCCGACAGGCAGCGCTTGCAGGGGCGCTTCGTGTACAACTACGTGAACGAACAGCAGCGGAACGTCGGCCTGCCCAATCAGTTCGTACCGACCAAGACTCGCGCGATGCTGGGCACCATCGCTCACTACTATACGGTCAACCCCAACGTCACCAACGAGCTGCGTGTTGGATACAACCGCTGGGACCAGAACGTTTTAGGCGACTTCTTCGCGCAGCCCTTCCTCAACATCGCCGGAACCAACGTTCCGAACGCGGGCTTCGGCTTCGTAACCCTCGCCGGATTCGCCGCGGCGCGGAACAACATTCAGAACGGATACGATCTGGCCGATAACCTCGCCTGGCAAATGGGCCGGCACAACTTGCGGTTTGGCTTTGATGGCCGCAGGTTTATGACCACCTGGCGCCAGCCCTTCGGCTTGAGCGGCAACTACGTCTACTCCAACCTGCAGGAGTTCGCATTGGACCTCACTCCAGGCATCCTGGCGCAGCGCACCTTCGGTGCGGACCAGTTCGGCGATGACCAATGGTCCTACTTCCTGTTCGCCCAGGACATGTGGCGGGTTACGCCAACGCTTAGCGTCGATCTCGGCGTGAGCTGGCAGTATTCGACGATCCCGAACTCGATCGAACGGCTGTTCGGCAGCGACGGTCCGTTCTCCGGGCTGGATAGCCCCAGCACGCAAAAGACCGCGTTTGCTCCGCGGGTTGGATTCGCCTGGGCGCCGGGCAATCGCAATACCGTGTTCCGGGCGGGCTTCGGCATGCAGTGGGACACGATAACTTTGAACGCCCTCAATCCGCTCCTGTTCCCGTTCGGAGTCACTGCAGTAAGTCCCGGAACAACGCCTGCCGGCGGCTTCCTTGCCACTGGCGGCGT
>JADGHK010000065.1 GCA_019686145.1 Bryobacteraceae bacterium
CGATTTCGGTCCTGCAGCGATCGCTGGATGCGGCGAAGCTGGGCGACCGCGAGAAAATCGAAGGCTTTCGGAGATTAGGCCGCTTCGTGCGCGCTGTCGAAGAAAGACATGCTCCTGAGGCGGATTTCCGCGCGGTTCTGGCGCACGAGCGGCGCCTTTCGCCCGAAGTCGGGGGCCGCACGGCAGGCGGCGGCCGAGGGAGTGTCAACCGCCAGCTCTCGCTGTTTCCCCTGCAGCCGGAATTCCCCGAGTAACGGTGCTGTCAGGACACAGCCGGGCTTTTGGTTTCGCCCGTTGGCTCGCCCTGTCCGGAGCCGTCTGTGAGAATCCGGCGAATCTCCACTACGACTGCCATCAAAAGCGACAGAATCACAGGACCCAGAAGAACGCCGGTCCCGCCAAAGGCTTCCGTACCGCCGATCATCGCGAGTGCAATGAGGACCGGATGCTGCTGGATCCGTCCACCTACGACAAACGGGCGGATGACATTGTCGGCCGTGCCGACGACGGCTACACACCAGACGGTGAGCAGAAGGGCCTTCAAGTATGCCCCGGTAAGGGCGTAGCCGATGACGATAGGCACCCAGACCAGCATTGCGCCAACGAGCGGAATGATGGAGGCCAGACCTCCCAGGGCTCCCCAAAGCACGGGAGAGCGGAGACCAGCGATCCAAAAGCCCAGGATCAGCAGCAGTCCCTGGATGAGTACGACGGCAAGAACGCCGTTGACATTGGCGAAGATCGCATCGCGGAGCGTCTGCAAGAGGCTCTCTGTTGTCCTGGCGGAAAGAGGCAACAGTTCCCGGATCTGATTCACCCAGTTCGGGCCATGTTCGAGAAGGAAGTACAGAAAGATTGCGACCAGCAGACCCGTCAGGATGCCGGTGGTCAGTTCGGTTGCCACCGCTCCCGCGAAGCGAAGAAAGTACCCGGTAAAGTTCTCGATATACCCCGCTACCTGATCGCGAATCTCGTCTTTGTCCACAGGAAGATAGGAAGCGACGATGTCGATGATGCGATCGGCGCTGCGGGCGAGGAAGGTCGGCCAGCCTCCTTCCTGCACCGAAAGGCGGCCGAGAGCGCCGTACGCGTCGGCCAGTTCCCTCGAGAGAGCGAAACCGACAAAGAAGAGGATTGTGCCGAATACGATGACAGTTCCAAGAGTCGTGATCAGGGTGGCAAGTTTCCGCCGCTTGACGTAATGCTGGATACGGTCGCGCACGGGATGCATCACCGTAGCCACGATGGCGGAAAGGAGGAAGGGCGTGAGAAACAGGCGCCCGATCTTCCATGCGAAGGGCAGAAGCACTGCCAGTAAAATGCCCAAAAAGATGAGCGGACCGCGCTGACGTATTTGACTCACAGACTCCTCTGATTTAACAGCAATTGCTGACAATGTAACATTGCGCCTGCCTGGGGAGCATGTTCGCTGCCCGGCTCAGTTTCAAAATCAGTCTTCCGCTTGCGGCTTGTGCTGAAATAGAAAGACAAGCCATGCCGGAAGACGCACGCCGCTGTCCCTGGGCAACCAGCGCAATTTACCGCACCTACCATGATCAGGAGTGGGGCGTACCCGTTCACGACGACAACGCCCTTTTCGAAATGCTCGTTCTAGAAGGAGCGCAGGCCGGACTTAGCTGGGAGACCATTTTGAACAAGAGGGAAAACTACCGCGCGGCCTTTGACGGTTTTAACCCGGAGAAAATTGCTGCCTATGGAGATGCGAAGGTGGCGGAACTGCTCTCCAATCCCGGCATCGTTCGAAACCGTCTGAAGATCGCGGCGGCAATCGAGAATGCAAAGGCGTTTCTGTCCATCAGGAACGAGGTGGGCAGCTTTGACGCCTACATCTGGCAATTTGTCGGCGGCAGTCCCAAACAGAATGCCTGGAAGAGCCCCAAGGAGGTCCCGGCAAGGACGGCCGAATCCGATGCCATGAGCGCCGACCTACGGAAGAGAGGCTTCAAGTTCGTCGGTTCGACCATCTGCTATGCGTTCATGCAGGCGGTCGGGATGGTGAACGACCACCTGACGGATTGTTTCCGGTGGGCGGAGCTGCGAAGCGCTACCACGCGTGGAAGTAGCCGTCGCGCCGGCTGATCGTAACCGGAACGCCGAAGAGGCGGTTCAGCCGCTCTTCCGTCAGCATCTCCTCCTTCGGACCATCGCCAGCGACGCGTCCCTGCTGCAGCAGCACGACGCGGTCGATCTCCGGAATGATGTCGCTCAAATCGTGAGTCACCAGCACAATCGCGATGCCCGATTTCGCCAAATTCCGGAGGGTTTCGCGCAGTTCATGCTTCGCAAACAGATCGAGGGCGGTGCTGGGTTCGTCGAGGAGGAGAGCCTGCGGTTTGTGCACGAGAGCGCGCGCGATGAGGATGCGGCGCATCTCGCCCGAAGACATCTCCGACGTCAGACGTTCCGCCAGGTGCAGGGCATCCAGACGTGCGAGCGCCTCCTTCGCCAGGCGGTACATCTCGGGAGTCGGCGTTTCATGCGGCGGCACCCCGATGCTGCTGAAGAACCCCGACAGAACGATGTCGATGCCTTCCACGTCCCGCGTACAAGTCGTGCTCAGGTCCGGAGAAACGATGCCCAGAAGGGTGCGCAGTTCGAAGACGTTCCACCGGTCGCGCCCTAGAATCGTCATCGATGCTTCAGGGCGTGCGAGCGGGTAGCACTCGCGTGTGATCGTTTTGATCAGCGTGGACTTGCCGGATCCGTTGGGTCCGATGATCGCGACATGCTCGGTGGGACCGATCCGCAGGCTGAACTTATCAAGAACGAGTTTGTCCCCGCGCATCACTGAGACACAGCGCAGGTCCAGGAGCGCCGGGGCTTCTTCGGATGAAACAGGATGGCTCACCATTCAATCTCCGGAGCGCGCCGGATTGCGAAACGGCGCGCGCAAAAGACTAGGCTACCATCCGAAGCCCCGCTGTCAGCTAGAAGTTGTCGCATTCGCGGTAGGCGGCAATGACAGCCATCTCGCCCTCTTTGCCGGGGCGGCTGTTGCCGTGCTCCATTCCGATGACGCCGTCAAACTTCCGGTCGTAGAGCCACTTGAAGATGTTCTTGTAGTTGATCTCGCCCGTGGTCGGTTCCTTGCGGCCCGGATTATCGCCCACCTGAATGTAAGCGATTTCGTCCCAGGCCATCTCCATGTTCGGAATCAGATTTCCGACGTCGATCTGCTGGTGATAGAGGTCATCCAGGATTTTGCAGCTCTTTGAGCCGACAGCCTTGCAGATCATGTAAGCCTGCGGGACCGAGCGAAGGAACAGGCCGGGGTGATTGGCGTACCAGTTGAGCGGCTCGAGAACCATGACCAGCCCGGCCGGCTCGCAGATTTCCGCCATCACCTTGAGGTTCACGATGCAATTGGCCGTCTGGTAATTGGGATCGAGCTTGTTGTTGACGTTGCTTGGAACGACGGTCGTCCACTTCGCTCCCAGGCGCTTGGCTGTCTCCACGGCCTTGCGCATCGTGGCCCGCAGCGAGTCCTGAAACTCCTTGTCCGTGCGGGTCACGAAGTCCGAAGTCTTGAAGTCGGCGTGCGAGACGAAGACTCCCATTTTCATGCCGAGCTGATCGAGCGTTTTGCCGATCTTCGTCTGCAGCTCCGGATCGCGGTTCATCGCGCCGTTGTCTTCCCATCCGGTGAATCCCTGGTCGGCTGAGAATTTGATCTGGTCGATGATGTCTTCGCCGGCCGAATGGCGAAACATCCCGGGGTGAGGGCCATAGCGCAGCTTAAACCTGGCGCGGTTGCTCTGAGCCTGTGCTGACGGGGCAAGCAGCGGAAGCGCGGCTGCGCCTGCGGTAGCGAGGAACTGCCTTCGAATCATGACGGTTGTTCTCCTGCGAACTGACTTCGACTATTCAAACGGATTTCCGGGTCCGACGGCAAGTGCCGGGCGGCAAGCCGCGTTGCTACCATAAAAGCATGAGGCAAAAGTTCGCCCGCTTTGCCTGGTTCGTCCTGGCGGTCCAGATTGTGGTTATTCTGTGGGGCGCTTTCGTCAGGGCTTCGAAATCCGGGGCGGGATGCGGTGAGCACTGGCCGCTCTGCCAGGGCGAATTGCTGCCTCGCGCGCCGGAGCTGCCGACGATCATTGAGTTTACGCACCGTATCACCAGCGGCCTGGCGCTCGTCGTCGTGGCCGTGCTCGTTGTCCGTGCCTTCCGGCTCTTTCCGGCGGGCCACATCGTGCGCAAGACGGCTGCCTGGAGCGGCGTTTTCATGATTGGCGAGTGCCTGATTGGAGCCGCTCTCGTACTCCTGGGGCATACGGCGCTTAATCCGTCACTCTCCCGCGGAATTACTCTCTCAATTCATCTGATCAACACACTGCTGCTGCTGGCGGCGCTCACGCTCACGGCATGGTGGGCGCGGCGGGATCCGGCGCAGCCTGCGGCCTCTGTGACCCCATCCGTACGCCGCTCTCTGGCGCTGGCAGGAGCAGGTCTGATCGTTGCCGGAGTGGTCGGGGCGATTGCGGCGCTCGGCGATACCCTATACACCGCTACGACGCTTGCCCAGGGCGTGCAGCAGGATTTCGCGGCCGAGGCGCATCCATTCGTCCGTATACGGATTCTCCACCCGATCCTTGCGGTCATCGCCGGATTCTACCTGGTCGTGGCGGCGGTGAGGATTATGAGCGCGAAAGAGGCCGGGCAGCGGGTCTGGTATCTGGGAATCGCCCTCATTGCGCTGGTAGTGACACAGTTTGGGATTGGTACGCTGAATATCATCCTTCTTGTTCCAATCCCGATGCAGATTGTTCACCTGCTTTTCGCCGACGCTCTCTGGATCACCTACGTGCTCTTTGCGGCGGAAGTGGTCCGGCCGCTGGCCGCGGCTGAGCGCACAGAGTTCCGCCTTGCGGAAGCTGCCGGCCAGGCGTAACGCTAGCGCCTGAATATCGAAATCCAAACGCCCGTTGTGAGGACTGGCGCCACGATGAGGGCTGCGTAAGCCGTAAGAGGCAGGGGCACCCGAAGCGAAAGCAGCAGGATCCCCGTGCAGAACAGGACGGCGCATGCGGTAAGCAAGGCTACGCTCAGGGAGGCGCGCCAATCCGGGGCGGACCGGTGGAACCGCGCCCAGGCATGAACCGCCGGGAGGATCCACCGAAACAGCAGCGGATGCAGGACGGGCAGCTTCACGTACTTGCCGACCTTATCCGGAAGGCCCGCAATCAAGCTCCGCTCCAGCCTTATACTGGCGAGGGAGCCAATCTCCAGGAGCACCGGCTTCGGAATCTCCTGCAAGAACGGCTTACCTGCGATGTCGTAGTGCTGAAAGAGCCCGGTATGTCCCGAGGCCACCGCCTGCGCGGCAAGCGCCACTACTAATCGATCGGGGCTTGTACTTCCAGGCACCCAGGTGAGATCTTCCGGACGATACGGCTTTCCAGGTTCGGGAGCTTTGGCCACGGATCTGTACTGTGACCATTCACGCTCCTGATCGAGCGCGTCCTGGATCACGCGCGGCCACTCCTCCTCGACGATTTCTGTCTGAGCGGCGTCGATGAACTCACTGACGAACTGATCGAATTCCTCATCGCTAAGCTCGTGGAAGCGGCAGAGCTTTTCTGCGAGGCTGTTATGAACCGCGGGAGCCGATCGAGGGAAGACCGCCTGGAGCCGTGAAACATCAACCTTGATGCCCCCCTGGCCCCAGACGCGCTTCAGCCGGTCTCGCGTCAACAGGCATTCGAGCAACTGGCATGCGCCGTCGAGTCTTCCCCAAAGGATGTCGTTCGACCGCCAGGGCTTCTTGAAGAAGCCCCCGAATGCCCCCAAGGCCTTGCCGGACACCTTCCGTTCCAGCGCGCGCCGGCTCTTTGCCCGTTGAGCGTCGGCCGGGCTCATCCGGACCACATTGATCTGGTCCCGTGAATGAATATTCGAAGCGAACTGCAAGGGGAACACGAGGCGGTCAATTTCGACAAAGCGGCAGAATTCCGTGATGACGAGGTTGTTCGGGTGCAGGCGGGTGAAGTCGGTGAGCACCCGCCGAAGTTCTTCATCGAGCGCTAGCAGCAGGTTCCCCTCGGGCTGGTACTGCGGCTCTGACGCGCGGATCGAATCCGCCAGGCGGGTCGCCCGCGCCATGATTGCGGTGTAAAACGCTGCGCGTACTTCGGGCGTGTCCTGGGAAGGGATCGCTATTCCGGCTGTATCGAGAAGCCGTGTTAAGCCGTCTGCGACCTGCCCCCATTTGTCCCGGGCGATCGCTGTCAGCTCTTCTTCACGGGGCTCTCTCCTGTTCCCTTCGGCGTCGGTAAACATCGAATCGAGCGATCGCCAGCCGATTGGACAGTGATCGACATACCGTTCCATTGCCGACTCGAGGATCTCGAGGAGGTTGATGTGGTGGTTGATGCGGCGCCAGAGAGCACGATAATGTTCCTTCACCGTGGCTTCCAGCGGTCCGGATGGATCGTCATAGAGGCGCCGCTTGATGCGATACGTCAAGTGGAAGAGGCGCCGCAGCCGGAAATAGATGTCGAAGTTGTCGAGCGTTTCGGTAGCATCGCCACGCCAGTGGGAGAAGGCAGCCACAAGGATTCGAGCGGCCCGGCGCTCACCGGGATGGCGGAAGAAGGCGCGCCTGGAGCGGTCGTTGAGAATGCCTTTAACTGCCCGGTCCCGCAGCTGCATGAGGCGCGCTGTCAGGTAAATCCGCGAGGCTGGCGAACCATCGACAACGGTAGTCCGGGTGGCCTCCAGGCAATCGATGCCGGACGGGCGCGGGGGAGGAAGGCAGCTCGCAAGCTCCTCGAAACGAGCCAGCCGTTCGTTGTGCTGCGCAATGGAGCGCAGATCCTCACCAATGCTTTCGTAGCCGGGGATGTTGATCAGTGCGCCAAGAGCGGCTGACACTGCGTCTGGCGGGCTTCCGGTTGCCGTGTGATCGAACCGTTCCGGATCGGGTTCGACGTAAAACAGAAAGCGCGCAACGTCGCGGTCAGCCGTGCGCCGGAAGATGGTTTCGATGGTGTAGGAGAAAGGCTTATTGTCAAGAATGCCTCCATCCAGAAACACCGCATCCCGTTGGAGCTTGCCCCAGCGCTGGAGGTACTTGCACCTCGAATCGACCACGACCGGCGCGAAGGCGACCGGGAAGCACGACGTAATCCGGGCGAGCATTGCGATTTCTTTGATTGCCTGCGGATCGAAATCGTTCTTCCTGCCTTCGCGGTAGGCGAGCTTGAAGACGCTGCGGTGATCCTTTACGTCGATTGCGTGCCCCTGGTCGTCGTACACCGTGTAGACGTTCCCGGTGACGTCAGTCCCGGTGACAAACAGATCCAGCTCCGAGATCGTGGAAGGGATGCTGGCGGGCTGCGGCGTCCAGGGCGGCATGCTGCGCAAGGCCTCCTCCAGCTTCGGCTGGTAGTAACCTTCGCTGTCGAGGAGCGAAAGTGTGGCCGGATCGTCCTTGGTCCGCAAAAGCCGGGCGATATCGGCGTCTTCCCGCCACAGGCGGGATACCGAGCGGAAATCGCGGTCATTTGCGAGTGCGTAGCCGAGGAGGACGCCGTTTACGCCTCCGGCGCTTGTGCCGCTGATGATGTCAACGACAATGTCAGAATCAATCAGGTCCTTCAGGAGACCGTACACGCCCTCGCCGCGGACGGCGGAGTATAGTTCCTGCGAAACGCCATTTTCGTAAATGGCAAGGGAGACCCCGCCGTATAGAACGAGTCCCAGCCGGACTTCCCGCGAGTAGAGCATACGGTTTTGAAGACCCTCTGCTTACGGAAGCTCCCGCAGTTGAATGTTGCGGAACCGGTGCTTGCCGCCAGGAATCCACCGGTTTCCGCCGTGAACCTGAACGGCCACCATTCCTTCGGCAGCTCCGCCAGCGGCGTGATTCGCCGTGTCGCGCCAGTCGGTAATTTTGACTCCGTTCAGCCAAACCTGAATGTGCGGGACATCGCCCTCCATCCGCACCCGCAGATGATTCCAGGTGCCGCGGCGCCACACGTCCTGCCAGCGGGAGGTTACGCCCTTCACCCCCTGGAGCCTTTCGCCGTAAATGCCGCCGATCGAGCCTCCATCGAGATAGTCGATCATCACCTGGTAGGCTTGCCCCTGTTCATTCGACCGCAGGAAGAGGCCGCCGTCGCATCCGAAATCGGGATTGAGCTCCATCGAAATTTCAAAGTTGCGGTACTTGCGATCGGTGAGCAGGATGCCGCCCTGACCGGGCTTATCCTGTGTGCCAGTCAGGACGCCGTTTTCAACCGTCCAGGAAGGCGTCGTGCCGTGGTGGTTGGACTTGCTGATGTGCCAGCCCGTCAGGTCGGTTCCATTGAAGATGGGTTTGAAGCCCGATTCACCAGGGACGAGTTCGAACCGGTGCGCCGTAGGCTGAGCGAGCGCGCGCTGCCGGCGGACGAGCTCAGCTTCGACTGTATCCACAGCGGAAAGAGCCGCTGAAAGAGTCGAAAGTTTGTCCTCCTGCAGAGGGACCTGCAGCGAGCGCCACCGGGCGTAGTGGATGTTGTTGTGCTTTAACGTTAGCGCGTGAACCTGCTGAGCCTGCGCCCGCATCGGCGTTTCAAGACCAGCCAGATTGACGCCCTGCTCCAGCTCGCTGTGGCTGAAGGTACGGACTTCGCTGCCGTCGATCCGCAACGTGTAGCGGCCTGCGGGAAGACCCGTTACCTTCAAGATCTGCCGGTTCAGGGTGTCCATAAAGTCGGACGATTTCACGGCAAGGGATGTAGGCGGATCCGAGAGGTCGATGTATAGAGGCAGGGCTCCGTCCGTTTGAGTCCAGGTGATTTTGTCTGCGACTTTCAGCTCTGTCACCAGAGCGTTTTCGGAGTTCGCCAGCCGCCGGCCGGATGCGTCGATCTCCACGGAGCTGACAAGGCCGGGAGCGTTCCAGGCCTTCAACAGAGCACCTGCCATGATCAGGTGTCCTGAGGACCCCGGGTGCACTCGATCCGGCACAATCTTCTGCGCAAGCTCGGGGTCAATCCCTTTTGCTTTCTGCAGCACTGCCGTCACCGGCCCGTTCAGGTCTGC
>JADGHK010000066.1 GCA_019686145.1 Bryobacteraceae bacterium
GACAAGGGCAAGGCCCGGCCGCAGTTCGTCGCCGTCGACTGCTTCTCGCACTTCCATCTGACACAGCGTATTGAGACGGTCGGCGAACGCACGGGAGAAACCGGGCGGGATGTGCTGCGCAATGACAATGGGCGGCGTATCCTTCGGCAAGTGCACCAGAATTTTCTGGATTGCCTCGGTGCCACCGGTGGAAGCGCCGATCGCGATGATGACCGGACGGTTCGAGGAAGATGCCCGCACAGGCGGAAGCGGGACGACAGGCGCAGCCGGAATGCCTGGCCGTTTCATTCCCACCCGGGCAACCGAAGCCGCGCGAATCTTGGCCGGCAGTTGCAGCTTTAGGTCGCCAACCGAGTACGGCCCGGCAGGCTTTCCGAGAACCTCGACTGCGCCGTATTCCATCGCTTCCAACGCCGCCCGGCATCCGGATTGCGCCAGCGAGCTGATTACGATGACCGGCATGGGCCTGGTCTGCATGAGCTTCCTTAAGAACGTCAGACCGTCCATGCGCGGCATCTCGATGTCCAGCGTAAGGACGTCCGGCTTCAACGCAAGGATTTTTTGCTCAGCGACGTAAGGATCAGGCGCCGTGCCGACCACCTCAAGATCGCGCTCCGCCGAGATGGCTTCCGTCAATACCTTCCGGACGATTGCCGAATCATCGACAATCAGAACTTTGATCATTCTCGCCCTCTCACCTGCGCTCAGCTGGCGTTGGGTGCAAGGAATATTTCCACGATGCCCGAATCGAGCAGAAAGGCCCGGCCAAAGCCGTACTCCGGGGGACGCTCAACCAGATACGGCGTGCCGAGACGAAAGGATCCACCCGGATAGGCCCGGCTGAGCAAGGCTCCACAAACAATGTTCGCCAGCTCGCAGATCACCTCTTCCACTTGCTCTGTTTGAAGCGACGCCTCTTCCTGCCCCAGGAAGTTGGCGGCCACAGACCGTGCGGCCTCCGGGGAGACTCCCAGACTGCAGGCTCCGTCGACTGTCCCCGAGTAGTGGACCTGGGCCCGGAGCAATGGCTGAGCCGGATCCACGTCCACCTCGCCCACGAGCGTCGTGAAGAACATCGTCTCCATCACCTGCTCAAGAACGGCAGCAACGCCTTCCATCAGTGCCGCTTCATTCATGCCCGACTCCGAGCACCCGCTCCAGCTCTTCCCGCAGGATTTCCGGCTCGAATGGTTTTGCAACGTAACCCCGTGCGCCAAGCTGGATCATCCGCCGCACCGCCTGCTGAGTCGAATCTGTCGAGACCACAACAACGGGGATCGATCGCAGATTCGCATCCGCCTCGACCTCTGCCACAAACTCTTCGCCGTTCATGGAGGGCATATTGATATCGGTCAGCACGAGATCCACCCGCTCGCGGCGCAATATCTCGAGCGCTTCTTTCCCGTTCGCCGCCTCGAGCAGCCGGTCCATGTCCAAACCGGTGAGCTCGAGCGTGCGTCGAATGAATCTCCGCATCGCCGGCGAATCATCAACAATCAGAGTTGAGATCCCCAAACAGCCTTCCTCTCCGAGCAGGCGTGGAAGAACTTATCTCCCGCTCTGGCCGGCCAGCAACCCGCAGTAACAGGCGCCCCGTGCTGATCTCCAGACGGACTGTGCGTGATGCGGTACCGCCGATATCTTCGGCTTCCAGCAGCACACCGGTCTTCCAGAGCACCTTGCGCAATGCCAGTTGATTGCGTTTCCCGATGTTGAACAGCCCTCCTTCATCCATCACTTGGGCGCCGCCCGCCGCCTTCACAACGATGCGCTGGCGCTTCGCCCCCAGTTGAACGCAGCGATCAAGCAGGGCTGCAATTCCGGTATCGGCAAAAATGTAAGGGTTTAACTTCGCCTTGTTCCGATTAAGCTCCGAATCGGGCAGCATGAAATGAAGCAGTCCGCCCACGCGAACAACAGGGTCATATGCGGCGACCGCGATGCAGGACCCCAAAGCGTATGTGACAAGGCTCGTCTCGGTGGCATTCGTCACAATGCAGTCCGCGATTCCAACCACGATGACGGCGCTCATTGGCTCCCGCCCGGCTCGGGCCCTCGGCTATCCACGCAAACGCCTCCTGTAGATGGAAGGCCTGATGTACTCCAGGTCATGATGAATGCCCGACAGGCTCTCGGAGTGTCCTACCAGCAGGTAGCCTCCCCGGTCCAGGCAGTCAGTCAGCCGGCGGATGAGCCGTTCCTGCGTCGGCCGGTCGAAGTAAATCATCACATTACGGCAAAAGATCACCGAGAAGGTCCCGACCGGCGGGAACGGATCGATGAGGTTCAGGCGTCGAAATTGAATCCGCCGGGTGAGCTCAGGCCGAAAACGTTTATAACCAGGCGACTGGGGATCCGGGATCACATGGGTCCGGATCCACTCTGGCGGTAAGCCGGCAAAACGCTCAGGCGGGTAAGAGCCGGACATGGCGATGTTCAGCACGCGGCGCGAGATATCGGTTGCCAGGATGTCGAGAAGCGGCAGCCGGTGGTAACCCCATGCTTCGGCAACAGTCGTCGCAATGGAATACGGCTCTTCGCCCGTGGAGCAGGCCGCGCTCCAGATGCGGAGGGGCTTGTTCGGGGGCAGGTTCGGCAGAACTGTTTTCGCGAGGAACTCGAAGTGGGCCGGCTCGCGCAAAAAGCCGGTATGATTGGTCGTCAGCGCGTCGATCATCGCCGCCAGGGCTTCGCCGGTGCGATCCTCGACGACATAACGGTAGTATTCGCTGAATGACTTGAACGGCAGGCTGCGCAGATGCTTCCCCAGGCGGGCGGAGACCAGGACTTCCTTGCCCTTCTTCAGATCCAGGCCGAACCGCTCACGCGCAAGCTGGCTGATCTTCTCAAACTCCGCCTCCGTCAGTGAGCGAATTTCGTGATTGGTTCCTGCAAGCCATGCTCCTCGAGCCTGTGGCTCAGGCATTCGCCGCCACCTCCCAGTGACTGCCGACAATGCCAACGACATCCAGAACGAGGCCGACTCTGCCGTCGCCCAGAATCGCTCCTCCGGCGATGCCGGGGATGTCTTTCATCGTCTCTCCCAGACTCTTGATGACAACTTCCTGCTTCCCTGAGAGCTCATCCACCAGCAGCCCGAACGCTTTGCCGTTAATCTCCACGACGATCAGCACGCACTGGCACGGATCCTTTGAAAGAGGTTCCACATTAAAGCGTTCGTAAAGGCGGATCACCGGGAGCAGGTGGTCTCTGATGAGCGCCATCTCCGCCCTGTTTTCCACGGTGGAGATCGTGTCCGGACCAGGACGCAGCACTTCGCGTACGGAATAGAGCGGGACAATATATCGCTCTTTCCCGACGCGCACGACCAATCCGTCAATGATTGCGAGTGTCAGCGGCAGCTTGAACGAAAAGGTGGCGCCCTGGCCTTCCTGAGAGCGAATATCAATCCGTCCCCGCAGCTTCTGAATCTGCTTGCGGACGACGTCCATTCCGACGCCGCGTCCGGAAACATCGGTAACCCGATCCGCGGTGGAGAAGCCAGGCTGGAAGATCAGATTGTAGATCTCCGAATCCGTCTCCGGAACTCCGCCGTCGAGCAGCCCCTTTTCTCTTGCCTTTGCGAGAATTTTCTGCTTGTTCAACCCTCTGCCATCGTCTGACAGCTCGATGACGATGTGGCCGGCTTGATGCGAAGCCTTCAGCAGAATGCGTCCCACCGGCGGCTTGCCGGCCGCGATCCGTTCCTCCGGCGGCTCAATGCCGTGGTCCACGGAGTTCCGGACCATGTGCATCAGCGGATCCGCAATCTCCTCAACAAGGTTCCGATCAAGTTCCGTCTCCTCGCCAATGGTTTCAAGCTGGGCTTGCTTGCCGGACTTACGAGCAAGATCCCGCGTCAGGCGCGCCATCTTCTGGAAAAGCTGCCCCACCGGAACCATTCGCATCGACATGGCCGTCTTCTGGAGCTCTGTGGTGGTGCGGGAGAGCTGCGCCAGATTGCGAAGCAGCCGCGGCGTCCGAAGCTGGGCGAGGTCCGGATCATGCCGCACGAGAGACTGCGCAATCACCATCTCCCCTACCATGTCGACCAGCAGATCCAGCTTGCCGGTATCGACCTTCACCATGCGCGCCTCCCCGGTACGCGCACGGCGCCTCTCCGCCTCGGCCTGCTCCCTGACTTCGACGGGAGCCACCGTCCCGTTTGCAGCAGCAGCTTCAGGAGCCTGAGCCGCGACGGGATCTTTTGAGCGCAAGGCCAGGATCTGCTGAATCAACGGCGCAGAGGGCGGAACCGCGATCAGGTGGCGTTCCCCGGAAGGAGCCTGCAGGCGCTCCACCCACTGCTTGAGGAAATCGGCGCACGCAAGCGCTACATCGATCACGGCAGGGGTGATCGTCAGTTGTCCGCTCCGCGCCAGGTCAAGAACCGTCTCAAGCTCGTGGGCGACGTCGCGAATCTCGGTCAGTTCGAGAAAGCCCGCCAAGCCCTTGATCGTATGAAAGCTGCGGAAAACCGAGTGAATGGCTTCGGCGTTCCCCGGATCCTGTTCGAGAATCAGCAACTGGCTCTCGATGGAGACCAGGTGCTCCTGGGATTCCAGGACAAAGTCGGCGATGAGCTCGGGGTCCTCCGCAAGCTGGTTCTGGCTGGTGGTCTTCGGCGCAGCTTCAGATTGTTCAAGCGCCTGCCGCAACCGGGCGATGCCGTCCTTCAGTTTCCGTTCGACATCGTCCCAGTCCTGCGTTTCCGAAGGCCGAAGCGCGCCCTGCATCTCCTCGACCGCCTCGGTAAGACTGGAGAAACCGGCTGCCCGCGCCTGATCCGCCAGGGCAGACAACATCTCCCCAATCCGGTCCGCCCTGTCCGAAACCGCAGAGCCTACCACTAACTCCAGAGCGACGCTCTCAATCAGCCGCTCCAGTTCGCTCCGTCCCGGCCCCATTACACCTTCCTGCATCTTCTTTCACGCCCCACCGAACAGCTCCCAGAGGCTACGCGTTGAAGATCTCTTCGAGTCCTTCCAGATCCTGGGCCGTCATCACGTGATCAATATCCAGCAGAATCTTCACCTTGCCTTTGATCTTCGCCATACCCATGACGTATGGAAGGGTTACCCCCGCACCAAAATCGGGAGTGTTCTCAATATCGGCCGGAGCAAGGTTCAGAACCTCGGAAACACTGTCCACAATGATCCCCATAGGCAGGACACTCGTCCCCATCGAGATCTGCACGACGACAATGCACGTGCGCTGCGTGTACTCGAGTTCCGGCAGCTTGAACTTCAACCGGAGGTCCACCACGGGGATGACCTTGCCGCGCAGGTTAATCACGCCTTTCACGTAAGGCGGAGTCTGCGGCACCGCGGTAATCTCCTCGACCCCCATGATCTCCCGCACCTTCAGCACCTGAATCGCGAATTCCTCGCGCCCCAGGGAAAAGGTAAGATACTTGCCGGCCAGGTTTTCCGCCTTGGACGCCCGCCGCGTCTCGGCAGGTGAAACACTTACAGCAGCCATGTCTTCTCCTTCAGAGTGCTTATCGTTATGAATTCTTCCGGCATGAGGAAAGGTGCTGACGAAGTCGCGTTGCTCTGACGCTACAATGGGCAAAATTCCGCCATGCGCACCCTGAAATCCCGACAGATGAGGCCGCTGCTCATCTTGTGGTCTGTTCTGCTCCCCCTTTTCGGCCAGGAGCAGCCAATCCGCTACACGCTCCGGTTCCCCGCCCCGCATACGCATTATGTTGAAGTGGAAGCGCTCATCCCTTCCGGCGGGCAGCCTCAGGTAGAGCTCATGATGGCCGTCTGGACCCCCGGCTCCTACCTTGTTCGTGAGTATGCGAAAGACGTCGAGGCTCTGACGGCTCGAACCGAAGCGGGGGCGCCGCTGGCGGTCGAGAAGCGCGCGAAGAACCGGTGGCGGGTGACAACGGCGGGCCAGCCCCGCATCACCGTTCAGTACCGAGTCTATTGCCACACCATGTCGGTGCAGGGCGCTTGGGTCGATAGCAGTTTTGCGGTTTTGAATGGCGCTCCGGTGTTCCTCACGCTCGCTGGCGGCCAGACACGCCCGCACGAGGTCCGTCTGGAGCTGCCTCCCGGCTGGAAAACCAGCATTAGCGGCCTTCAAGCGGCCTCGAGCGCGCCGCATCATTACCGGGCGGCAGACTTCGACACGCTGGTCGATTCCCCCATCCTCGCTGGCAATCCGGCCATTTACGAGTTCGAAGTCGGAGGCAAGAAGCACTACCTCGTGAACGAAGGCGAAGGGGGCGTTTGGGACGGGCCGCGGTCGGCAAGGGACGTTGAGAAGATCGTACGCGAGCATTTCCGGATGTGGGGCTCGCTGCCGTACGACAAGTATGTCTTTCTCAACGTAATCAGCGAGGCCTCCGGCGGCCTCGAACACAAAAACTCTACCCTCCTGATGACGACCCGCTGGGCGACCCGGACCAGAGCAGCCTATCGCCGCTGGCTGTCGCTCGTGAGCCACGAGTACTTCCACACGTGGAACGTCAAGCGCCTTCGTCCGGTGGAACTCGGCCCGTTCAACTACGAAGCGGAGAACTACACGCGAAGCCTGTGGATCTCGGAGGGATTCACCAGCTACTATGCGCCCCTTGCTCTCCACCGCGCAGGGCTGATCCGCCGGGATGAGTTTCTTGAAGAGATTTCGCAGCTGATAAGGACTCTGCAGACGACGCCAGGCCGGCTGTCGCAGCCACTCGAACTGTCCTCCTTTGACAGCTGGATTAAGCAGTACCGCCCGAACGAGAACTCGCCGAATACGGCAATCAGCTACTACACCAAGGGCGCCGTCGTCGGGCTATTGCTCGACGCTCGCATCCGGAAGAACACGCAGGGCGCGCGCAGTCTCGACGACGTCATGCGGCTGGCCTACGAGCGCTTCTCGGGCGCCCGCGGTTTCACGCCTCTCGAGTTTCGCGAGACGGCGGCGGAATACGGCGGCCCCGGCCTGAAAGAATGGTTCGCAAAAGTGCTCGAAACGACCGAGGAGCTCGATTACTCGGACCTATTGGAATGGTTTGGCCTGCGGTTTCAGCCGGAGGAGGCGGCCAAGCCGGAAGGCCGGCCTCAAACGGTCAAGGCGTGGACGGGTCTGGTGACGCGGGTCGATGAGGGCCGGCTGCTGGTTAGCCAGGTGCGGCGCGGGACGCCGGGTTACGACGCTGGATTCAACGTCGACGACGAGATCCTCGCGATCGATGATTACCGCGTGCGGCCGAACGCCTGGGCATCGTGGATGGAATACTACCGGCCGGGCGATAAGGTTTCGGTCCTCATCGCGCGGCGCGGCAAGCTGATGCGCCTTGAGATTGTCCTCGGGAAAGAACCGGCGGACCGGTGGAAGCTCGAGGCCGATCCTCAGGCCACCGAGGCGCAGAAAGCGCGCCTCGAAGCCTGGCTGTCAGCCTCGTAGCTACTTGCGGCGCTGTCCGATCGCGTAAAGATACTTGTCGGTTCGCAGGAATAGCTGGCCGTCGGAGATCGCGATGGTGCTCAAGGTGTATTCGTTCATATTGTTCTCGGCGAGGATCTCGAACTCCGGCCCGGCTTTCAATACGGTCGTGATTCCCTCTTCGCTCGTGATGTAGATCTTGCCGTCCGCAAGAACCGGAGAGGCGCTGTAAGTGCCCGGCTTAATCCGCTTTCCGCCGTAAATCTCCTTCCCCGTCTTGGCGTCCAGGCAATAGACGATGCCGCGGTCGTTGATGGAGTAGAAGTACTTGCCGTCGGTGACGGGTGTCGGAACATCCGGCCCGTTATTGAACTGCCACAGCCGGTGCGATGTGGTGATGTCGCCCCGGCCGCCGGCCTTAAAAGCCGTCAGGGGCTTTACCCGCGTCGGAGCGTACACAACTCCGTCCCAGACCACAGGCGAAGCGACCATGCGATAGAAGGGATTGTTATCTGGGTTGAGCCCACCGCCCCGCCAGAGCTCCTTACCGGTTGCGAGGTCATGCCCCGTAATGCAGTCGCCGCCCAGCACCACGAGCTCCAGATCCTTGCCGTTCTTCAGCAGCATGGGCGTGGCGTAGGAGTCCGGCGATTCCCGCTCGGCTGTGGTTGGGCGCTCCACTCTCCAGATCGTCTTACCGGACTTGCCGTCAATCTTCAGGATGTAAGAGGGGTCGTCCGTTTTCATTCCGTGGAGCACCTGGATATACAGGTACCCATCGTGGAGCAGCGGCGAAGAGGCGTATCCGTGGTTGAGACCGAAGGCGCCGTAGTCCTTCTGAATATTTCTGGACCACAGCTCCTTACCTGAATAGTCGAATGCTTTCAGGATGCCGGTGCCGGTGATGGACCACACCGTTTTGCCGTCCGTCACCGGAGATGGAGACGACATGTTCTGCTTTTGCATCTTCACGTTGCCGCCGCCAAACGACCTCTTCCAGAGGACCGTTCCCTTGTTTCGGTCGACTGCCCACAGGTAGAGGTTTTCGCCTTCCGCGACATTGAGGAAGATGTGGTTGTCCCAGACGATGGGCGTCGCGCCGCTCCACGCCGGCATTTCCAGCTTCCAGGCGATATTCTCGGTTTGACTCCAGGTGACGGGGAGGTCCTTCTCATTGCTGATGCCACTCAGCAACGGGCCTCTCCACTGAGGCCAGTTCTCCGCCTGAACGGTTGAACCGAGCAGGCATGCCGCAAGAGCGCCGGTGAAGATTCGATTCATCATGACCTCCAATTGGATTGGCAAGGCCATCCGAGCCAGCCGCTGTATTAGGCACAGCATATATCAGCCTTGAGCCGGCTGGGAGGTCGCGGGCGGAATTTGCGGTGCGCGGGTCTTGACGCTCAGCGCTTCAAATTGGTCTCAAACAGCTTCAGGATGCGCTTGTACTCGTCGGCCCAGCTTGTGGGCTCCACAAACCCGTGGTCTTCCACGGGATAAACGGCCAGCTCCCAGTTTTCCTTGCGCAGCTCGATCAGGCGCTGGACCAGCCGGACGGAGTCCTGAAAATGCACGTTTACGTCCGCCATGCCATGGCAGATCAGCAACGCGCCTTTGAGGCCTTCGGCGAAGTAGATGGGCGAGGACTTCTTGAACGCCTCCGG
>JADGHK010000067.1 GCA_019686145.1 Bryobacteraceae bacterium
GCGGTATAACGTTTGTTCGGATCGATCGTCATTGGAGGCGGTGACGCCCATTGTTTCGCCATGAGGCTCCTTCCCTAATCAGTCTACGACAGTGTTCGCCCGCAGATATCTTTCCTGGCGCCTTGCCGATTTACGGAGGCGAAGGCATTTGTTTCTGAAGATTGGATTGCGGTGCAATTTGCGAGTCGTCAGTGGCGAACGCCTGTGTGAAAGTCAAGGATCGCGCGCTGGATCCGGTACTCGTACTTTGCGTTTGCCTGCTGAATGGCTGCCGACGTCACTGCCAGCTGGGCCTGGCTTAACTCCACGATGGAGCTGAGCCCGAGCTCGTACCGCGACTGGGCCAGGTCCAGCGCCTGCCTTGCCTGCTCGAGCAGGCGTGCCGTCAGGTGAACGCGTTCCTCCGCTGTGTTCACGTTTAGCAGTGCCACGGTCACGTCTCGCACAATCTGTCTTTCGAGATCCTTTCTTCGTTCCTCGGCGGCCCGGGCCTTCAGAAGTGCTTCTTCCTGGCGGGCCTTGAACATGCCTCCATTTAAGAACGGCAGCGACACCGTGACCCCGCCGGCCGCATAATTGCTGCGCAGCGCGGATGCCCCCTCAGGGATCAGACCCGCCGATGCGACTGCGGAGATTGTGGGATAATTTAAGGCTTTTTCCGCCTTTGCGAATCTCGCCGCCGCCTCTGCCTCGAGCGCCAGAGCCTGGAGGTCGGGACGCTCCCGGAGCGCCGTGGCGATCAGCTCGTCCTTCGAGAGAGGCTCGATCTTCAGAGGTTCGTCGACCAACTCAAACTCAGGGGCGTTCGTATATCCGAGGGCGGCAGCCAGATTTGCGCGCGCCGCCCTTCGCTCATTTTCGGCGGTAATCAGCAGCAGGTTGCCCTCTTCCAGGGCTACATTGGCGAAAGTCACGTCAAGGCCGGATTTGAGGCGGGCTTCAGCGAGCGCATTGACCTGATCGGCGCTCAATTGTCTGCTTGCAACTGTTTCCTGCGCGACGTGCATAACTGCATCGGCTCGCAATGCGGAGAAATAGGCGCGAGCAACATCCAGAAGCACCTGACTGCGGACGGACCGCGTCAACTGGTCTTTTGCCTGAGACTGCATCCGGGCGCTGGCGACCAGATGAGACGTGCGCCCGAAGTCGTGCAGGGTCTGGGTGACAGTCACTCCACTGGACAAACGGGAGTAGATCACGGGATTGTTGATCGCTCCCGCGGCGAGGCGTGTATTTTCCGGCGCCGCGGCCCCGGTGAAGCTTCCTGTTACGGTGGGGTACCGGGAGGAAGCGTGCTGCGCCGGGACCTGAGCGGCTGCCATCGCGGTGAAGCGGGCGGCGTTGATTAAAGGATGATTCCGAAGGGCGATCTCTTCGGCCTGCTGCAGCGTGAGACGCTCGCGGACTTGCGCGGCCGCCATCGTGCCAAGAAGAATGAAGGCAAGACGCAAAAACTTCATTGGATCCCTCCGGCGTAGCGTTTCCTGTATGCCAGAAGGAACGCGGCGGGGACAACGAAGATGGTCTGAACGACCGAGAAGGTCAGGCCGCCGATAATGGCCTGTGCAAGCGGGGCGTAGCTTTCGCTTCCAGTTCCTAACTTCAGCGCCATTGGCAGCAGGCCGATGACGGTCGCAAGCGAGGTCATCAGCACCGGGCGCAGCCGGACTCGGCAGGCCTCGGCCACGGCGCGGCCTACGGGCAGTCCATTCCGGATCAGCCGGTGGGTAAACTCCACGATCAGGATGCTGTTCGATACCACGATTCCCACCATCATCACGACACCCATCAAAGACTGCACGTTCAGTGTAGTGCCTGCGCTATACAGCAGGAGCAGTACGCCGGTCAGGCCAGGGGGCACGGCCAGCAGAATGATCAGGGGATCGAGGAAGGAGCGGAACTGAGCCACCAGAATCAGATAGAGCAGCGCCAGCGCGAGCAGCAAGCCAAATCCGAAGCTGCGGAACGAGTCGCGCATGCCTTGCACCATCCCGCGCAGCGTAACCCGAATTCCTTCCGGAAGTTCCGTCCGAGCGATAATTCTCTCGATGTTGTCGGCGACCTTGCCGATATCCTCGCCTTCCAGCCCGACATAGACGTCGATCACCCGGCGCAACTGATAGTGGTCTACCTCCGTCGGCGCGTCCAGGCGGCGTACCGAGGCTACGGAGCTCAGGCGCACAGGCTTCGGACGCCCCGGCGCGTGCAGTGGAATGTTGGTGAGATCGAGAATGCTCTGCACCTGATTCTCGGGGTATTGCACGGTAAGCAGGTAGTCGTTGCCAGTCCTGTGGTCCACCCAATAGCTGGGCGCGATCATCTGGTTTGAGGTGAGCGCGGTGATCACGTTGCTGACCACCTCGCGCTGCGTCAAACCCATTTGACTGGCGCGATAACGGTCAATGTCGACCTTCAAAGCAGGGTAGTCGACATCCTGAGGAATGTAGACTTCGCTGACGCCGGGAAGGGCTGCAATATCCGCGGCGAGTTTCTCGGCCGTTCCGTGAGCCAGCCGGAGATCGGAACCGCTGACCTGCACGTTGATCGGAGCAGGCAGTCCGAGGTTCAGAACCGCGTCGACCAGGCCGCCAGAGCGGAAATAGGCGCTGAGATGCGGTAGTTCGTTGCGCAGCCGCTCGCGAATCCGCTTCATATATTCGTAGCTGCCTGCCTTGTGCCCCTCCTTGAGGCTGATCTGTACGAAAGCGGTGTGCTGCGCAGAGTTCGTTGTGTAGATGGAAGAGAAGCCCGGGGTTACACCGATATTCGAAACGATCATTCCCAGATCCTCAGGTGGAACAACATCACGGATCAGGTTCTCGACACGCTCCACTTCCTCAGAAGTATTTTCAAGTCTCGTGCCGGAAGGCGCCTTGAGGTTGATGACAATCTGGCCTTCGTCGGTTCGTGGAAAGAACGAGACGCCGAGAAGCGGATAGAGCAGCAGGCTTATGCAGAAGATCGCCGCACTCAAGAAGAGAATGAGCGATGGCCTTCGCAGCGCGAGGTCCACCGCAGTGGAGTAGCGGTCGAGCATCCTCTCAAAGGCCTGATTAAACCAGCGGTTGAATTTCGTCCCCCAGGAGAGATGCGTCTCTGCTCCCTTGTGCTTATGGTGGCCCTTGAGAAACCTCGCGCAGAAAAGAGGCACCACCGTCATTGCGACAAAGTAGGAAGCGAAGAGGGAAATAACGACGGCCAGCCCCAGCGCCGAGAAGAGGAAACGGCTCACTCCGTGCAGGAATGTCACAGGAAAGAAGACGACCGCCGTCGTCAGTGTAGCTGCAAGAACGGGCAGTGCGACCTCCGATCCGCCTTTCTCCGCCGCCTGTAGAGGATCTTCCCCCTTTTCCAGGTGACGATAAATGTTCTCGAGCACGACGACGGAGTTGTCGATCAGTCGCGAAAAGGCCAGAGCGAGCCCGCTGAGGACCATGGCGTTGATTGAACTGCCGCCCATGGCGAGCACAATGAACGTCGTCAGTGCCGACAGCGGAATGGAGAGGCAGACCCCTAAAGTCGCGCGGAAGCTGCCAAGGAAGATCAGAATCATCAGGGACGTGAGAAACAGTCCAATTGCTCCCTCGTGCACCAGAGTCTTAATGGCCTTCTTCACGAATTGCGACTGGTCAAAGACCACGCTGGTCGTGAGATTGCCGGGGACATCGAGCAGGTTGGCGACAGCGTTCTTGACACCATCCACGAGACGAATGGTGTTCGTGTTGCCGCCCTGTTTCAGGATCGGCAGATAGACCGAGGGCTGGCCGTCGACGCGTACGATGTTGTTCTGGATCTGCTGGGCGTCCATGGCCTTGCCGACGTCGCCCACGAGCACCAGACCGCTTGGCGCTGCCTTCAGCGGGATTCTCGAAATGTCCTCGATCGTGTCGACCTGACTGTTCGTGTAGAGGCTGTAGCCCAGCGGCCCAATACGGACGTCGCCAGCCGGAAGAATGAGATTGTTCTCATTCACGGCCCGGACCACATCCATAGGGCTCAGTTGGTGAGCCTCCAGCTTCAAAGGGTCGACGTAAACCATGATCTGCCTGTAGCGGCCGCCGAATGGCTGCGGGACGGAGGCGCCCGGAACGTTCGCCACCTGGTTCCGGACCGTGTACTGCGCCAGGTCCCGCAACTGAGTCTCAGACATGCCTTCGCCCTTCAGGGTGATCAGGCAGACGGGCAGGCTCGAGGCGTCGAACTTCAAAACGACCGGGGGCAGAGTACCGGGCGGAAGCCTGCGCAGGTTGGCCATGGCGAGGTTGGAGATGGCTGTGACGGCAGAGTCCGCATCCGTGCCCGGCTGAAAATAGATCTTGATGAGGCTGACGCCGGGGAGCGAGCGGGATTCGATATGCTCGATGTTGCTGGCAAGCGTGAAGAAACGCTCAAAGCGGCCGGTAATGTCGGCCTCGATCTGCTCGGGCGGCATTCCGGAAAAGAACGTGGCCACCACGACGACTGGAATGTTGATTGCGGGAAAGAGATCGACCGGCATCCGTGCGAGGCTGGTCGCTCCGACGATTGCGAGCACCAGACAGATGACGATGATGAAATAAGGATTCCGGATAGCAAATCGAGACATCAGTGCACCGCCTCCGCTTTTGCTCGCTGGCTGCCCGCCAGCGGCTTCGGGTCTACCAGGAGGCCGGCTCTGAGCCTGTTCCTGTTACCGACGACGACACGGTCGCCTTCAGCCAGTCCGGAAAGGATCTCAATCATGTCCGGCGTTTGCATTCCGGTGTCGACTTTCCGCTCTTCCAACCGGTTTTCCGAATTGACAAGCCACACTGAGGCGCCAACTCCGTGTCCTGAGACAGCCTGAATCGGAACGGCAAGAACGTCGTCCCTTCGCTCGAAGCGGAGCTTGGCGTATCCATACATTCCAGGCATGAGGGCCTGGTCCGTGTTCGGCAGATCAACCTCTGCCAGCATTGTGCGCGTGGAGGCGTCCAGCGCTCCCGAGAAACGGGAGATGCGGCCATGGAAGATACGATTGAGCGAATCGACCCTGATTTCTACCGGCGTGCCGACCCGGATCCGCCCGGCGATCGATGCCGGTACGGGAAGGACGAGCCGCAGACGGTCGATCGCCGAGATTCGGACGATGGGCAGCGCTTGAATATGGGACGTCGTGCCAGCCTGAATCATGGCGCCCGGATCGCCCAGCCGCTGCGTAACCACTCCGGAGAACGGAGCAGTCATTCGCAGGTAGCCAGCAAGCGTATCGATCCGTGCTTTGTTGGCTCTCGCGATCCGTACCTGCTCTTCGGTCACCGCCAGAGTCGCTTTTGCGGCCTGCAATTGCGATTCGGCGTCCTGAAGCCGCGCTGCGGCGTCGTCGATTTCCTGTTGGGCGATCAGATTTGGCCGCGCCTTCATCACAGCCGCGAGCCGGTTGTAGGAAATCTCCTTGATCCGGCGTGCATTTTCCATGCGGCGGACTTCGCTTCTGGCTCGCTCGACCTCCAGCTCGGCGCGCTTGAGCGCCGCCGCTGCCTGGCTCACGTCCTGGGCCATTTCGGGAACTTCCAACTCAGCAATCAACTGGCCCTTTTTGACGCGGTCGCCGACGTCCACGTAGATGGCTTTCAGATAGCCGGAAACCTTCGCGTAGATCGCGACTTCCTGCTGCGGTCTGAACTCAGCGCTCAATTCGAGGTCGCGGCCCAGGTCCTGGCGCTTCACTTCGACCACCCCGACGGGCGTGGCCTTCTCCTGAACGACTGGCGCTACATTCGCTGATGTGGCGCAAGAGATCAGCATTCCAAGCGCCAGGCATACGCCTGCTGATAAGGCCTCCGCTTTTCGATTTTTCTGCATTGCTCCTCACCCGGCGGGCGCGGCGAGGTCGCCGCGCAGAGGCGGAGGTAGAGGGGAACTCCTTTACCGCCATAGCCAGTATCCCTTGGCCGGTCCCGGCGGCAGTTCCTGAAAAGACCGGAGAATTGTCGAAAATGATAGGGAAGCAGAGCGTTGGATGACCGGATTTTCTTCATACTTCAAACGGCCCTATCGGACCTGGACCGTCTTTTCGATCGCTTCCTGCTGCCTGCTGAGCCTCATGCTGCTTCCGAGCCTGACCGCCCTGCGAAGGAGCCAGGAGATCTACCACGAAATCAGGCGGATGCAGGGGGATGAGAAGCGGAACCGGCTTCTGGTGGAGCAGCTTTCGCGGAACCTCTACCTCGTCAGCATCGTCCTTCGAGAGTTCCTGCTGGACACTTCTCCCGAGGTCGAAGCCGATTATCTCAACAGAATCATTCGCCTCCGGTCCGAGATTCAGGAGCAGGTGTCGGAGCTGGAGAAGACGAGCCATCTTGAAGACCGGTCGCCACTGGTCCGGCTGAGGCGGGAGATCGATACGTACTGGGAATTCATGCTGCCGGTCCTCCACTGGACTCCCAAGGAGCGGGCGGAGCGGGGTACGTACTTCTTGCGGGAGGAGCAGCGGCCGCGGAGACAATCCATCCTTGCCATCTCTGATGAGGTGAGGCGTCTGAACGAAGCTTTCTATGAGCAGCAGTATGAGGCAATCAATCTCAGCGAGCGGGAGTTCCGGGGCGATGTTCAAAGCGTGATGGGCTTCGCTTTTGTCTCCGGTTTGCTCGTTGCGGGCGCCAGTATTCTGCGAATCGCGTGGCTCGAGAAGCGATTCGTCGAGCAGCATGAGGAAGCGAAGAGGAGGAGCGAGGAGCTTCGCCATCTTTCGATGAAGCTTAGGCACGCTCAGGAAGATGAGCGCAAGGAGATTTCACGCGAGCTGCACGATGAAGTGGGCCAAAAGCTGACGGCGCTGCGGATGGAGCTGGGGAGCCTCGGACGGCTGCGCTTTACGCAGGATGGGGAGTTTGCAGAACGGCTTGAAGAGGTGAAGCTGCTGGCCGAGCAGAGCTTGCGATCCATCCGCGACATCGCGGCCGGTCTGCGTCCTACGATGCTCGATGACCTGGGACTTCAGCCCGCCCTGCAGCGTCAGGCGCGCCAGTTCAGCCGCCACACCGGAATTCCCGTCGTGACCGAAGTGCGCGGGGAGATCGCCAATCTGCAGGAGCGGCACAAGGTCTACATTTATCGCATCGTGCAGGAGAGCCTGACGAACTGCGCCCGGCACTCGGGAGCCAAGCGAATCAACATTGTCCTCGAAGGGAATCCGGACGGCGTGAATCTTCTCGTGGAAGATGACGGCGTGGGATTCGACCGCAGCCGGCAGCGGTCGGGCATCGGCTTGATCGGAATGGAGGAGCGTGTGCGAGAGCTCAGAGGCTCGCTCGAAGTCGAATCCCGGCCGGGCGAAGGGACTCGCATAAGAGTTCATATTCCATGGAGCAGTGAGAAGTGGCAAACAGAATCCGCGTGATCCTTGCTGACGATCACGATGTACTGCGCAAGGGGATCCGTTTTCTTCTTGCCGAGGACGCTCACATTGAGATTCTTGCCGAGGCAGCCGATGGACGCGAGGCGGTTCGGCTGGCAGAGCAGCTGCATCCGGATGTGGTGATCATGGACATCGCGATGCCGCATTTGAACGGCATCGAGGCAGCGGAAAAGATCACTCGAAAGTGCCGCAACGTCGGCGTCATCATCCTCAGTATGTATTCGGATGAGGAGTACATCGTGCGTGCTCTGGCGGCTGGGGCGAAGGGCTATCTGATGAAGGATGCCGCCGAACCGGACATGCTGCGGGCGGTTCGGGCTGTTGCGGCCGGAAGGACATTTTTCAGTCCTTCTGTTGTTGAGATTCTGCTGGACGATTACGTACAGCGGCTGCAGCGGGAAGGACTTCAAGACTCCTATGATCTGCTGACGGAGCGGGAACGCGAAGTGCTCCAGTTGCTTGCGGAAGGAAAGACGAATAAGGAAGTCGCATCCCTCCTTGATCTTGGCGTTTCCACAGTGGAAACGCACCGGCTGAATCTCATGCAGAAGCTGGGCCTGCACAACACTGCTGAGCTGGTCCTCTACGCAGTGAAGAAGAAAATCCTGAAAGTGTAATTTGAGGAAACAGCTGGCCTCCCGCACAGAAACAGGCTGTACCAGACAGCGTCGAACGAGTAGGGAGAAGCCGATGGCTGTTCTGGTTCTGCTCGCGATGCTATTCCTTCCCATCGCGGCAGGCCAGCAGACGGAAATGCCGCTGACAAACGACGCGATTACACGCATGGTCGAAGCGGGCATTCCAGAGAGCACCATCGTCCTCTCCATTCGCACGGCGGCGCGCGAGGGGAACGTGAAATTCGACGTTTCCCCGGATGCCTTGATCGCGCTCCGCCGGGCTGGGGCCGGCTCGAACGTCCTGAACGCGATTCTGCGGGCTGCGGCGCAGGCGCGTGCAGAGCGGCCGCCGGCGCAAATCGCGGCGGGCGAGCTTGCGGGCTTGCCGCTGGCGCGCGGTGTCTATTACCGCGATTCCGGAGGGTGGGTGAATCTCGCCTCGGCGACGGCATGGCCGCGCAACCGTTACGGCTGGTGGTTCGGCCTCGGCGACTATGACGTCCGCCTCCACGTGCCCGGCCCCGGCCAGACCCCTAGAATCAGCAATCCCAGACCAATCTTCTACTCGGTCGGACTTCATCCTCCTGGGGGCAATCGTTTTCTCATTGCCCGAATCGAGGAGAAGGACGTCGCCAGGATCAGCGCCGAGGAAAAGGACTGGCTGAAACTGCGTCTGGAAAAGAAGGCCATCCCCACCGAGTCGGAGGTTCTTACGAGGCGTATCGTCGCCATTCGCCCGGCACAGAACTTGCCTCCCGGCCGGTATGCTGTCGTATCGGCATACATTCCGGGCCAGCAGTGGATCCTCAACGCATCCCAGTTCTACATCGCTCC
>JADGHK010000068.1 GCA_019686145.1 Bryobacteraceae bacterium
TGAGAGCGTAGACCGCCTGCCGCGGAATAGCGCTTTTCGCTGTCTGTTCAAGGAGTTGGATGGTTACGGGATCGTTGACCGTAATGCGGGCGCTCTCCAGGTCCAAACGCCGCGCCTCGAGGCGCTTCCGCACTGTCAGCACGTACTCGTGCCGCGCGCGCTGCACGAGAAGAATCCAGATCCCGGTCAGTCCAATCACCACGACGGCGATCTGGCGGATCGTGAGGTCAAGAACCCCGGTCAGAAGAATCAGGAGCGCGCCTCCCAGGCCCCGGGCGGCCCGGTCTACAAATATGTCTACGAAAGCCTTGGCCCGGTTCTTCAGCTCCGCTGGCAGCGGAAGGTAGAGCAGCTCCATGCCGGTCCGATTGAAGGAGTACCGGCCTGCGGCTTCCGCAAGCCGGGCGGCCCCCAATGCGAAGAGACCCGGACTGATGGCCGTCCCTAGCGAAGCGATTGCAAGGGAGGCCGGCATGATCTGAAGAGTTCCCCCGACGCCGAAGCGATTGACAACGGCAGAGGTTACGAACAACTGAAGGACGATGGTGGCCAGATTCACATAGAGGCCGCGGAAGCTGCCCAGAAACGCGGTGAGCTCATCGCCTGTGAACCTTTGCTTGGCGACGGCGCTGAATTGATACTCCACCATGACGTCGACGACGTACGTGATGGTAATGATGGCAATCATCACCTGGAGATGGCGGTAGCGGGTAACGGCGCCAACGATGTCGAGGATTGAGAACTCCATTGTTTCGTCCTCCACCGCGCGCACCCCGCTCAGCGAAACGCCTTTTTGCAGGAGGGTCAGCCGGAAGCACAGATAGGCCAGGGCAACCACTGCCGCGCTTGCAAGCATGAGGTTCTTGGTTCCGATCCAGTCAACGGCGAGCGCGGTGAACGATCCGCCGAACGCTGCTCCCAAGACCGCGCCGACGCCCAGAATCCCGTACAGCCGTTTCGCTTCTCGCGCGTTAAATACGTTCGCCGCTACGAGCCAGCCCTGCGACACCAGGACAATGCTGAAGAGGCTCACCCAGATGTTAAAGGCGTAGTAGGCCCACGGGCGTGTGGGGGGAACGTCGACGGGCTCCAGGAGCAGCCAGAACCCAAAGAGACAAAGAATTACGATGAACGTCGTCGCCGTGACGGCCGTCTTTAAAGATGTCCTGATGGCCAGCTTGGTGTAAGAGTAAGCGAGAACGCCGCCGGCGCCTGCAATAAAAATGTAAAGATAGGGGAGCCTCTCCGCGCTGAACTTGTTGAGAAAAAGGGACTGGGAGACCGGCTTCAGGATGTAGTAGGAAAAAAGGACGCACAGCAGGTACAACGACATGAACAGAGTGCGAAGGTATTCGCCTCTGCGAATGTCAAAGAAATTCCTCCAATAGGAGCGGAAACGTCGTATCAAGGCGGAGAAGATTTCCCGGCCGTGCGGTGAACGATGAGAGGTCCGAGAAACCCCGAGTGTATCACATTCCCTTCGTTCATCCGGATGGCCGCGATACATTAGCTCTATGACCGTACAGCGCTTCAGGGAAGTTCTCCTTCCTGGGGGAGCGGAGAAAGACGAAGGGTTCCGGCTCGAGATCGAGCGCCTTAGCCGCGTGGGGCTTCGTGTCGCGGGTAAGGTTACGATCGGCGTGTCCGTCGTCTTCCTGATTGCGCGGCTCATCATGGGCATTGAAACTCCCCTCTGGACGGAGCTGCTTCACACAAGCACTTTTGTCGCCTATGGGGCGTTCGTTCTGATCATTGCCCGTACGAAATGGGCACGCGCTCATGCCCGCGGGCTGGCTGCGGCCGCGGGGCTGGGCGCCGCCGCTCTAGCCACCAGCGTTTCCGCCTGGTCCTCGAATGCGACTCCGCTGGCGGACGAGCTGCTTCCGGGGGAGATCACGATGGTCATGCTCGTAGGTGTCGCTGCTGTTCCCCTGCGGCCGCTTCAGACGACCGCTTTCGGGCTGGGCTTGACGCTGATTTACGTCGGGACGTGCATCACGGCTCGATCGACGGGCTTCGGAACGGGGCCGAAATCGACCTACGTCCTGTTTACCCTGACGCTCACGGTGCTCAGTACTGCACTCACTTCGGTGGTCTACGAACAGCGTCTCCGCAGCTACCGGATGCACAAGGAGAGCCTCCGGACCGCCGAAGAATTACGCCAGGCGCAATCGAGGGTCCTGCTCTCGGAGAATGCAGCGTCCCTGGGACGCCTTGCGGCGGCGCTCAGCCATGAGCTGAATTCACCGATCGGTGCGCTGAGCAGCGCAGTCGACACCCTGCTCTTGCTCGCTTCGCGGCAGGCGGTCTCCTCGCCGTCCGAGCAGCAGCGCCTGGTGCTTCTGCAAAACGAAGTGCGCAAGACGATTCAGGACTCAGCGCGCCGGCTCGCCGAAATCGCTGCCCGCATGCAGCGTTTCACGAACCTGGATAAGGCTGAGGCAAAGAGAGTCGATCTGAATCATTTGATTGCGGATGTGGCGGAGCTGCTCAAGCCGAACCTGCAAGGAAAGGCGACCCTTGAACTGAAGCTCGAGCCCTTGCCTGCCGTGTGGTGCCGGCCGCAGCAGATCAGCGCCGTGCTTCACAATTTGCTCACCAATGCGGTGAACGCGATTGACGGCGAAAACCGCGCCGGCGAGATTGTCCTGAGGACGCGGGCGAGCAACTCGCATGTAGAGGTGGAGGTCACCGATAACGGAAGCGGCCTTCCGCCGGAAGCTCTGGAGAACATCTTTGATCCGGGGTTTCGCGTCACTGGCGATCGCGTCTCGACCGGAAACTGGGGGATGTTCAGTTCCCGCCAGATTGTCCGAGAGCACGGCGGCGAGATCAGTATCGTCAGCACGGCGGGGAGAGGAACTAGCGTGAAGATGTCTCTGCCCTGCGGCGACTGCGCGGAGGCCTCCGTCGCGGGCGCTTAATGGTTACCGGTTTGCCCGTTCTGCCTCTTGACGACAATCGGCAGGGAGACCGGCTTGTTATTCCAGTCCACAACCTTCACTTCCCGGAATGATTTGGGGGAGATCCTCATTATGTCCCGCTCGACTTCGACTACCAGGAAGTGATGCTGGGGCGACCAGGCGGAGATCTGCGCCTTTTGCATCCAGCGTAGAATGTTGCCGGAACGCCGCTCTCCGCCTGCGCCTGTCACGATGTATTGAATACCCCCGGTCTCGCGGGCGTTGCTGGCCTGGAAATTATGCTCGTGTCCGGTAAAGACAACCTGCACGCGGTTACGCTCAAACAATTCGAGAAAATGCTTGAGGAAAGAGCGCGAAGAGGCGTGTACTGGACCAGCCGTGAAAGGCGGGTGATGAAAGTACGCGATGCGCCAGGGAGTCGAGGCGGCCTTTTGCAGGTTCTCCTTCAGCCAAGGGTGCTGTTCCCCTTCAGGAAGATACGGAGCCTTCTGATCGCGTTCATTCGTGTTGCTCGTGGAATCGAGCGCGAAGAAGTCCGCCAGTCCTGCGTAATTGAAGTGGTAATAGCGGCGAGGACCGTTTTCAGGAAAGAAGAAGTTATCCAGGTAGGCGTCCAGGTCTTCCTGTGACTCCGATTGATTGCCGTCGTGGTTGCCGAGCGTGGGGTAGAACGGAATGGACGAGATGATTTTTTCGTACGGAGCGAAGAACGTCCGCTCCCAATGCCGGTCGCTATTGCCCGTGCGCCGGTACTTCAAGAGCATGTTCAGTTTCCCGTAGATATTGTCCCCGGTGGTCAGGACGAAGCGGATGGGAAAGTCTGAATTCCGCCGCCGTTCGAATTCTTCGCGCATTGCTCTGGCGACTCTGTATTGGGCTCTGGTCGCATTTCCGTAGTCGCCAATCACGAAGAAAGCCAAAGTGCCTGCTTTCCTGGGCCACGTCCGCAGCCAGCCCTTCCCCACCTGCCGGCCGTCCACAGCGACCTCGTACTCGTACTCCGTATCCGGTTTCAGCCCTTCGACGCGAATCCAGTTCTGACTGGTCGTCAGTTGCCTGGAGCCGATTTTCACAACTGCCTTGCCATGGGAGGCAGAACTCCGGCCGATCGTATTGTCGCCCTCTGTTGTTCCCCAGGCAAGGAGGGCGCTTTCGGCATCGAGAGCTCCAACGTAGGTGTAGAACTTTTGTGCGGCCTGAGCAGGAAGGAGCAGCAGGAGCAGAACGAAGATGGTTCGAACTGTTACCATCGCCGTTCAATTCCTACGACCGTCCAGCTCGGCTTACTCTGTCGCAAATACACCGTTACGCTCTGCTTCGGATCTCCACTGGAGATCTCCGCTGCAAGATAGGCTGCTTCCGTTCGGGGAATAGAGGCGCCGCTTTCCGGAAGGGCATGCTTGATTTCTTTCTGATTGTCGAACACGCTCCAGCGGATTTCGTACTCCCGCGGAGGGACGAATTTGTACTTCACTGCCAGGTCCTCAAACTCGAGCTTTCCGTTGCTCACGACGAAATTGTCGAGAGCAAGGACTCGCGTGAAATAGGTTTTGCCAATTTTGTCTCTGCGGCGGATCAAGGCATTGGCGACCAGTTGCTCCGCCCGGGGATCGCTATACTTCCCCGTCTTCACGATTGCCCGGATCTCGTCGTCCGTAAAGGCCATCACCTTTTTGGCCGCCCAATAGGTGTCATCGGGAAGGCGGTTCAGGAACGCGGGATTCGGGTACTCCGTCCTGTACTTTTCCGGATCAAAGTCCTCGCCTTCCAAGAGACCCACGGCCGGATGATACTCATACTTCCTTCTGGCCCAGTCCGGCACATAAAATCCGAGAGTGAAAAGCTGAATCAACGAAGGTTTCCACGAGAACAGATACTCGTTGCCGGACCGTGCGCTGTTGGACTTCGTACTCGCACTGCCGAGGATCGATCCAAAGTCGATGAGATGATGCTTTACGAAGCGAACGCCATTCTCTTCGACCAGGAAGTCCAGGGTGTTGATGGCCCGGGAATCGTCGTGCCCCAGCCAGGCGCAGAAGGCAAAGAGGCCCCGGAGATCGCGCCGATGTTCATGCGGAACGATATCGTTCGGGTCGTCTTTCCGGGTCCCGTGATAGCGGAATTCGCCCAAGTACTCGCCGGGCAAAACAAGACTGGCCACGGCGCGGAACTGGCCGTCCGGTCCTCTGGGCACGTTACGGAGCGTCTCATCCACGTCTCTCTCTGACATGCGCCGCCTCTTGCCGAAGGCATCGACAAACGTGGTGCTGGGATCGACGATCAGGCGGTTTCGGTCGAAGGCGACGAGATAGTTTTCCGGCACGTTGTACCCGAGAGCGTGGAAGAACTTGGAGCCGATCACATCGGCGGCCGTGGCCATCTCGGGGTTAGTGATCGGGTCGAACTTCAGAAAATACCGGCGATTCTTCGAGTCGAGGAAGCTGAAGCCAGGCGTGATTCCTTCTGTCTTGGCAGACACGATCCGCCAGGGACCATCGATTGAAGGATAGTTGTCCTGGTCCGGGCCGCGCATCAGTTCCTTGATGCTCATGCGCCGGCTCCCATGCCGGTTTGTGAACCAGGAGCTGTCAGGAACTTCACCCAGTGTGTTCACGGCGCCTGCTGGGATCGGATTCCCTTTGCGTGGGTGCCGCTCTCCGGGTCTCGCGAATGTGTTGCGGAAAAAGTCGTAGTAGTCGTTCAGCTTCCTCGGCTTGAGCTTGCCGGTGGAGATCGGTTGGGGCATCTTCCAGACGGGATCATCCGGATAGAACTTTTCCGCGAACAACGGAACGAGGGCCGTGAGCGCGAGGAAGGGGAGGATTCGAAATTTGACTGCCATGGTTGCCTGCTTCAGGGATGCGTCTTTCGAAGGATCGTCAGCCTCCCCACAAATGCTCGCCTGTCCGGGCTGAAACGCGCCGTCGATCCGATCAGATTGCCCGTACCGATATTCTCATTCTAGCTTCCTGGGACGAACCGCGAGAGAAATGGGTCAAAAGACGTTATTGAACTTCAGCCACACTTGAAAGCCCTCCCGGCTGAATCCGACATCCACTCGGAGGAAAACGTTATTCCGGACGTTCGCACGGAGTCCAAACCCGTAGCTTGTTTCGAGGTCGTGCAGATTCAACTGGGACCTGCGATCGTAGACCTTGCCGGCGTCGAAGAAAAGCGCGGCGTCCAGACCGCTGAATGTCTCCCACCGGTACTCGGCGTTCATGAGTAAAAGGTTGTCTCCATAGAAGCGGAACGGGCGAAATCCGCGCAGATCATCCGAGCCGCCGAGCACGGGCTGAAGATAAAAAGGAACCCGCTGCCCGCTGCCGGCGTAGGTGGTTGCGGATCGCGCGCGAAGGGCAATGACGCGCCGCTCATGAAAGAACGGGAAGTACTGCTGCGCCTCCAGATTCAGGCGGCGGAAGCTGAACTGGTTCAAGTCGCGATCCAGGTAGTAGTTGAAGTTGGCGAAATAGTTGCCACCACGCCGCGGTCCCCCTGGATTATCCCGGTAATCGTACTGAAGCACGCCCCCGGCGTGAAGGAAGTTTGTCTGCTGGGTCAAGCCTGGCGTGGTTGCCTCTGTATAGATCTGGTCGGCGGAGGCAAACCGCGAATCGATTCCCGGTCCGGCGTTCACCAGCAGATAGCCGCCTGTCGCGGCTGCGACCACGTTTTTGAATGGCCGGATGCCTGCGGTAGCAGAAAAATCGGTATCTTCGAGCCGGAAATTGCTCCGGCCGGTTTTCCGGGAGTCTTGGCCGGGGCCGTAGTAATTCAGTGAGCCGAAATTGCGGTGGACGGCCGACAGGTCGAAGAACGCCGAATCCTGCAACAGATGGGGGGCGCTGAACTGGACTTCCTGCAGGTACCAGCTTCGTGTGGAAAGCATGGTGGAAGCGCGGAATGTGTACTTGCCGTCGGCCAGGTCGCGCCGGAGGTATTCGGGACCGATGGCAAAGCCCGATCCGGTTGCCAGGCCGCCAAGCCGAAGGCGAAAGCCGGCGATTCCCGCTGTAAAGCGCTCCAGAATCTTATACTCTTTGATCTGCTGGAGGGCGCGTTCGATGCCTGCCGTCTCATCCGGGGCGAGGCTTGCCTGCTTCCTGCGGCGTTCCTCCTGGATTTCTTCGGCGCGCGTAGTGGTTTGGGCGACGGCCGGCAGGCAGGCCACAGCGGAAAGGACGATCGCAAGGCGTTCCATGGGGGCGATTCGCAATCTCCTAAGATTGCACAATCAACCCGCCTGCCGAAACAAAATGTCGTTATTTTACCGTTGCTTGTTTTGAAGGCCGCCTTCTTTGGCCAGCCTTACCTTGGCGCCCTCGAGCTTCTTCTGAATCTTTGCGATTTCGGCCGGGTCGTGGTCGTTCGGCGATCCGGCCTGGTATTCCTGCAAGGCGAGCTGCCACTGCGCAATGGCGTCCTTCAGATTGCCCTGCTTCGCGTAGACGTCGCCGAGGTGATCGTGAACAACCGGGTCCTTCGTTATTTTTTCGAGAGAACGGCGGAGGTACTCCTCTGCCTGGTCAAGCTGGCCGAGCCGGTAGTACACCCAGCCGAGGCTGTCTAGGTAGGCTCCGTTGTTGGGATCCTCCTCGAGAGCTTTGGTAATCAGCTCCTTTGCCTCTTGTAGGCGAACGTTGCGATCCGCCAGCATGTAGCCGAGGTAGTTCAGCACGGACGCATTCTTCGGATTATCCGCAAGGATCTTCCGGAACTCGGCTTCGGCTTGGTCAAACTTTTTCAGTTTCTCGTACATCGCGGCGCGCATGAACAGCACCGCTTCCTGCTCTTCCTTTGTCTTGGAGAGCTTTTCCGCGGCGTCGAGGGCAACCGCCATCTCACCGTAGTTCTTGGTCCTCTCGTGGATCTGGGCAATTGAGAGGTAGACTTCACGGTCGTTCTTGCCGTCGAGCAGGCGTTTGAGCTCCTCCACCGCTTGTGCAGCCTTGCCCACTTCGGCAAGCGCCGAAGCGCGCACGCTTCGGATGACGCGGTCGTCCGGATACTTCCGTATCGCCTCTTCCGACTCCTGTTCGGCCTTCGCGAACTTCCTGCCTATCCGGTACGTCTCGATAATCTGCGCCGACACCCGCGGGCCAAGGTCACTGTCCAAAGCTTGTATGGACCGGAACGTCTCGACGGCTGCGTCAATCTGATCCGTGGAGCGCTGCAATGTTCCGAGGCGCTCCAGAAGGAGGATCCTGTTGCTGCGTTCGCCGAGGGTGTATTCCTTCTTCTCCGTTTCTTTCAGAATGCTTTGGAGCACGGAGATGGCTTCCTGAGTCTTGCCCTCCGCCTCGAGCAGGCTGACATCGTTGTACCGGATCTCCAGATTGTCCGGGTCCAGTTCCCGCGCCTTCTTAGCTGCTTCCCGAGCCTGGTCAAACTTGCGCCGCTGCGCGTAAATCTGCGACATCCGCAGGAAGGACAGCGGTTCCTTCGGGTCCTCGTTCGCAATCTCCTGATAGAGCTTCAGCGCTTCGTCAAGCTGGTCGGAATAGAGCAGGTTCTGCGCCAGGGCCTTCTTGACGTCGATATTGTCCGGAACCAGTTCGAGCGTCCGGCGAAGGCTCTCGGCTGCCAGGCCGAATTCCCGCATCTGCTCGTAAAGCCCGGCAAGAGAGGTGAGCGTGCGGGGATTCGGATTTTTCTCGGCGACCTTTCGCAGCAGGTCGCTGGCGGCCTTGTTGTCTCCGAGGTCGGCGTAAACCATGGCAAGACCGGTTAACGCATCCTCGTTATCGGCGTCGAGCTCCAGAGCCTTCTTGTAGGCTTTCTCCGATGCCGGCGAGTTCTGGGCCACTTTGTACAGGCGGCCGAGCATCAGCCATGACTCCAGGTC
>JADGHK010000069.1 GCA_019686145.1 Bryobacteraceae bacterium
TGATCCGTCTGGAGCAGGAAGGGTGGATTCGCGCCCGGTGGGGTATTTCCGAGACGAACCGGAAGGTGAAGTTTTACTCCCTGACCAAGGCCGGCAGGAAGCAGCTTAAGGCGGAAGTCGAGGCGTGGGAGCAGGCAAACGCGCTGGTGGCGCGGTTCCTGGAAGCGGCGTTATGAGGTGGCGTGCCCCTATCCAACGTCTCCTGGCCCTGGTGCGCCGCCGCCGGCTCGATCTGGAACTGGAAGCCGAGATCGAGGCACACCTGGAGATGGCAGAGAGAGATGCCCGGCAGGCAGGATTATCGGCCGAAGAGGCTCGGTGGGAGGCACGGCGGAGATTCGGTGGAATCGAACAGATAAAGGAAGAACATCGAGACCGGAGGAGTGTGCGTTGGGTCGAGACAAGGGCACGCGAGTTTCGCTATGCCCTCCGCACGCTCGGCCGTACACCGGGTTTCACGGCAATGGCCGTGCTGACGCTTGCGATCGGCATCGGCGCGACGGCCGCTGTCTTCAGCCTCATTCAGGGAGTCCTGCTCACACCGCCGCCCTATAAGGAACCCGGACAGCTTGTCCTGATCTCCTCGGATCGCACGGACGGCCAGCAGCAGGAGAGCCCCCGGCCTTGGCCCGCAGCGCAGTGGCTCGAGTGGCAGCGCGAGGTTAAGTCCCTCCAGTCGATCGCTGCCTACGGCTGGGCGTTCAACTTCCTGATCTTGCCCGATGGCGTGGAATCCTTCGAAGCCATGCTGGTCACTCGGGAATACTTCTCGGTCGTTGGACTCGAACCGGTGCTCGGCCGCAAGTTCCTTCCTTCGGATACTGCACCCTCCGCCACGCCGGTTTGCCTCATCGGCTATGAGCTTTGGCAGCGCAGGTTCGGAGGCAACCCCAACATCCTCGGCCAAACGGTCCGCATTAGCCGCCAAAACGCTCCATTCGAAATCGTTGGCGTAATGCCGCCCGGCGTTCGCTTCCTCCCCGCGCCCAACGCTGCCCGGGAGCCAAACTATGACGTGAACGCGCTCGTCGACATCTGGTTGCCCATCGCCCCGGGCCCCAATCCCGAGGCACTCAAGCGCCCTCAATGGAGCATCGTCGGCCGCCTGGCTCCCGGATTCACACGCGAGCAGGCGCAAGCCGAGCTTGCCCTGATCACTGCGCGGCAAGCCCAGGCTGATCGCGACTTTGCCGGTTTCGCGCCCAAAGTCCAATCGCTGACCTCCGAATACAATCGGGACGGCGAGCGCATTCTCCTCCCGTTGTTTGAGGCCGCGGCACTCGTCCTGTTGATCGCCTGCGGCAACGTCGCTGCCTTACTTTTCGTGCGTGGTCTCGGACGCCAGCAGGAGTACGCTGTACGAGCCGCCCTCGGGATCGGCCGGGCGCAGCTCTTCTGCGAGGTTTGCATCGAAAGCCTGCTGCTCGCTCTCGTTGGCGGAGCACTCGGAGCAGGACTTGCTGTCCTTGCAGTGCGAGCCTTCAAGCTAATCGGCGGGCACACCGTACCGCGCCTCGACGCCGTCACGACTGGGTGGCCCGTTCTGCTCTTCGGACTCGGCCTTGCTCTCATCGCCGCCATACTCGCCGGGCTCTTTCCCGCGTGGCGCGCCTCTCGCCTCGATCCGAACGAAGTGCTCAAAGGCGCCGGCCCCAGAGCTACCGCTGGGCGTGGCGAGCGCCGTCTCTTGCAAATCGTCACGATGGCGCAGGCCGCGCTGACGCTCGTGCTGCTGGTTGGCGCCGGCTTGCTGATCCGCACCATGATCAACATCTGGAAGGCGCCGTCCGGCTATAAGACCAGTCACATCCTGGCGATGACCGTCACCGCAGTGGAAGGCAACTGGTCCGATTTTCATCGCCGCGCACTCGATCGCGTCTCTACTCTGCCGGGTGTCCAAAGCATCGCCTTCGCGTGGGGCGTTCCGCTTACCGGCAACAACTGGACTGCGCATGTCATCATTGAAGGCCAGCCGGCTCCCGCCACGCAGAATGAGGCGCCCCAGGTTCCGCTGCGCTCGGTGACTCCGGGCTATTTCGAACTGCTGGGGATACCACTAATCGAAGGCCGCGACTTTCGTTCCAGCGATGACGACAGCGCACCCCAGGTCGTCGTCGTTAACTCGGCCTTCGTCGATCGCTACTTTCCCGGCACGGCCGCGCTCGGTAAGAAGGTCTGGCTGTACGGGCCCGACAAAGCACCTGGCACGATTGTCGGTGTCGTCGCTAACAGCCGGACCGATGATCTGACGCGGCAGGCATCACCCGAGATTTACCTGTCGTTTTGGCAGGCACGCGCTTACTCCAAGCACTTGCTGATCCGCACTGAAGCCGACCCGCTCTCAATCGCTTCCGCTGTTCACGCCGCGCTCCGCGAAATCAACCCCTATGCCGCCGTCGAGCACATCAAGACATTCGACCAGATTCGCAACGACTCTCTCGCCAGCCGTCGATTCGCCATGCAGCTCCTTGTCGGCTTCGCGGTGGTGGGCTGCCTGCTCACGCTCGTCGGCATCTACGCCGTGCTCTCGCTTTCGGTGGCCTCACGGCGGCACGAGATCGCCATCCGCATTACAGTAGGCGCCGAATACCGGGACATTCGCAACCTGATCTTCTTCGATGGATTCCGGCTCATCGCCAGCGGCGTTGCCGCGGGACTCGGCGGAGCACTCGTTCTTTCGCGTGCACTGCGCTCGTTCCTCTATGAGGTCGAGCCGAGCGATCCCGCCACGCTCGTCGCCGTTGCCATCCTGTTCAGTGGTGTGGCTCTCCTGGCCTGCTGGGCTCCGGTCCAGCGCGCCACCCGAATGGATCCGATGAAGATTCTTAGATGCTGAACAATTCGCTAACTCGCCACAGTCGCTGGTTCCGCTTTGACGACGGGCGAGAGAACTCGCCCGGTTGGAAAGAAATGATGCGATGGGGGCGGCGGAAGGCGGGAGTCGCGGTTGCTGAAGTTCATGTCATTCGTGTCGCAATGCAACGATCGGTTCGACTTTCATTGCACGCCGCGCGGGGAAACAGCAAGCGGCGACGCCGACTGCCGTTAGAGATAGTGAGACCGTAATGAGGGTCAACGGATCTGTGGGAGTAACACCGAATAGCAGACTGGAACCCGCATGCCCCAGCCACAGGGCTCCAACAAGCCCAAGCACTAATCCGGTCAGGCTCAATTTCATGCCCTCACCGACGATCATGCGGAAAATCGCCCCAGACTGCGCCCCCACAGCCATACGGATTCCGATCTCATGCGTGCGCATCGCGATCGAGTACCGGATGAGTCCGTAGATCCCGATTGCAGCTATCAGCATCGCAGCCACGGCGAATCCTATGAGAAGCCAGGTCTGGAAGCGACGTTCCGCGAGAAAGACGTCGAGCTGGTTTTCCAGTGTGTTCACTCCATAGACCGGTGCATGTTTGTCCACGCGACGCACGGCGGCCTGTACCGCTCCCGCAATGGAAAGCGGGTCAGCCGCGGATGTTCGCACGAGAAGTATCGCGCGCCTGGGAGGATTTTGTGCGATGGGTTGAAACATCTGCGGGATTGGTTCCTGCTCCAATCCCTGGCGACGCATGTCGCCCACAACCCCCACGACCGTGAACCATGGATTGGCGGGGTCCACAGAGCCGACCTTGAACCTCTTGCCCACCGGGTCGCGCCCTGGCCACATCTGCTGCGCCATGGACTCATTAATGATCGCCACTGGCGGGGAGTTAGGGCCATCAGAGTCTGAAAAGAAGCGGCCTCTTAGTAAAGGAGTCCCAATTGTGTTGAATAAGCGCGTGCTGACCTCGTCACTTCGGAACTGTCTGCGCTCGAAGACACGCTGGGTATCCCCTTCCGGAATGACGATCTGCGTCGAGCTGCTGCTCAGGAACAATTCGCTGGTGATGCCGGTGCTCTCGACTCCCGGGATTGACTCAACCTCCTTGAGGACCGTCGTGTAAAAGGCGGCCCGTTGGGCGGGCGCCAGCGAAGCCGGAGGGGCAAGCGAGACTGAAAGGACCCGCTCAGGCCTGAATCCAAGGTTGACGCTTTGCACCGACAGAAGACTCCTGACGAGAAGACCGGCGCCAGTCAGCAGAATGGTCGCTAAGGCGAATTCCGCCGCTACCAGTACGCGGCGCGTCCGCAGCGTTGCCGCTCCTCCCGCGATGCCTCTTCCCCCTTCCCGTCCAGCCGCACCCGGGTCTTGCCGCGCCATAGTGACCGCTGGCGTCAGTCCAATCAGGAATCCGGTCAGGAGGCAAAAGGCTACGGCGCAGCCAAGCGTAGGCAGATCGAGGCCGACCTCGTTCAACCGGGCCAAGTTTCCGGGCTTGACGGCTACGATGAGGCGGATCCCCGCGTGGGCTACCAACATGCCCAGTAAGCCAGCAAGGACGGCAAGGGTCAGACTCTCGGCGACAAGTTGTCGAACGATTCGCGTACGGCTGGCGCCAAGCGCCGCACGGATGGCGATTTCCCGCGCACGGGTGACGCTGCGCGCCAGCGAGAGGCCGGCGACATTGATGGCCGCAGTCAGGAACACAAGAAAGATAGCGCCCGCCAGCATCCATAACGCTCGTCGCTGCTGCGGTCCGATTACGTGATGGCTCAAGGGCACTACTCGTATATCTCGATTCCGCTGGGCCAACGGCAATTGCACGTCGAGACGCCGCGCGATGGCGTTCATTTCCGCCTGAGCCTGCTGGACGGTTACGTTCCGTCGAAGTCTTCCCATAACAGCCCAGAAACCTGCGCCGCGCGCACGGCGCACGGACTCCCAATCCGGATGCATCGTATACGGCTCCCACACATCCTCATTACCGAATAGATAATCCGGGGGGAGAATACCGACGATTCGGGAAGAGGCGCCATCAAGCTGAATGCTCGCCCCGATCGCATCCAACGAGCCTCCGAAGTGCGATTGCCAAAAACGATGACTGATCAGAGCCACGCGTTGCCGCTGCTCAGCCTCCTCGGCCGTGAAGACGCGCCCGTACAACGGCTGAATGCCGAGCAACGGGAACAGGTCAGGCGAGGCTCTGAGGACACTGACCTTTTCCGCCCGATCCGCGGTCGTTAGCGTTGCCGAAGCGCTATCGAAGAATGCGACGGCCGAGAAACTCCGGCATTGGCTTCGCCACTGTTCGACGTTCCAATATGCTGTCCTGCCTTCACGCAAGTTCCTCGCCGGATCCTCGGTCCACAACATGACCAGCTGCTCCGGCGATCGATATGGGAGCGGCCGGAACAGCACCGCATTCAGCACGGCGAACATCGCCGTATTGACACCAATCGCCAGCGCCAATACCGATACAGTTGTCGCCGTGAATCCGGGATTCCTGCCGAGCGTCCTCCACGCGTAGCGCAGGTCCTGCACCGTCGTTTCAATCACGGCGACTGTCCTTCGTTCGCGGTAAATTTCCTTCATCGCCTCGACGGCTCCGAAGCTGCGCAGCGCAGCATATCGCGCCTCCGCAGGACTCATGCCGGCTTTGAGGTTGTCCTCCATCTGCATCTCCAGATGAAAGCGAACCTCATCTTCCAACTCGCGCTCGAGACGCTTACGTTCAAAGAGGCCACGCAGCCGGGCGGCGGCGACACGTACCCAGCTCATGCCTCCTCCTTCGCCAGGGTTGGATCGATGGTCAGGAAGCGCTCAATGATCGACGACATGCGCCTCCAATCGTCAGTCTCTTTTGCAAGCTGTCTTCGCCCGGCGGCGGTGATGGCGTAGAACTTCGCCTTGCGGTTATTCTCCGAGGTCCCCCACCTGGATGAAATCCATCCTTCCTGCTCCATGCGTAACAGAGCCGGATAGAGAGTACCCTGGTTGAGTTGCAGCACATCCCTGCTGATCTGCTCGATCCGACGCGCAATCCCGTAACCGTGCATCGGTCCGAGCGCCGCCAGCGTCCGGAGGATGAGGAGAATCAGCGTTCCCTGCAAGACATCGGCCTTGTCAGTATGCCCACGCTTCATTAGGTAACCTACAGGAACAAAGTATATGCTGTGCTCCTGTAGGACATCAACAGAAAAAGAAAAGGAGCCTTCTCGCTGGGCTGCAAGGAGAGCGGACCGGCATCGCGACGCGCTTTGGGCGCTTCTCGCCAGCAGTATATGGGGAAGATCTTACGGCGGACTTGCTCATCATCGAGGCCTTCGGCATGCGCACATTGCCGCCGACCGCGGCTGACGATCTACTAGACATCCCGCGCAACGCTACTTACGCTGGCAAACAATCACAAACTTCAGCTCTCATGATCTGCAGCACACTTCTGAAAGCTGGTACATGACGAACGACGGGGATCTTTACGAACTCGCCAGGATCATGGACCACTCGACGTCGACTTTGACCAGGGCTGAGGACACGAAGACAAAGTAACTTGCTTATGAAGCATTATCTCAAGTGTAATTGCGCGGGCAAGCGACCTCTTCGAGTCGCAAACAACATTAAGATTTAGCACGACACCTTATCTTCCGAGCTCATCCTGGATCTCACAAACGGCAAATGCGCGAGAAGATGCGTCGTTAACCCACGCGTGTTACACTCCTCCTTTGTGCTTTTCAAAGATTTAGAGTTCGGGTTCGGCAATTGTGCCTATCCCCGCGACGTGTTTTTGCTCGGATCTGGGTTTTCAAGGGCCATTTCGTCCGCAATGCCCACACTTCCGGAACTCTCGAGGAAGGTCTTCAAGAAGAGACCTCCGCAAACCAAAGGCCTACCTCCCGAAGCACAAGACAATTTAGAATTCACCCTAGCCTTTCTGTCAGCGAAGTCGCCGTGGCTTTCGGATAGTGAATACCATCGTCGAGTAGCGGATGCACTGGATTTAATGTCGGCCATCGCAGAGGTACTTCAGGTAGCAGAGCTCGAAACTGTACAGGGGTTGGCAAAGCGAGCGCCTGATTGGCTCGTGCGTCTAATCTACTGGATGCACGACCAGCAAGTCGCGATAATTACGTTCAATTACGATACCTTACTCGAAAAGACCTTTCACGAAATTGTGGTCGCCGAACTGGGCGCCCGGCTCGCACCGGTCCGACTGAATCCACGAGCGCTATACCCGATCCGCTTTCCGATACACCCCTATGAGCAGACGTTTGCGATGGATTGGCCTACAGCTGAATTGCTTAAGCTGCACGGTTCAGTCAACTGGTTCTACTCCGGCGCAGCCGAGTTTTTCGGTGAGCCTATAGAGTACGTGCCCCCCAAGCCTTGGGCGTCGTCGACTGATTTTCTAGCGAGGCGGAATGATAAGCTTCCGCTGATCGCACCCCCGCTTGCCGACAAGTCAGCGCACTTCTCCCATGAAAGCCTCCGTTATTTGTGGCGGACAGCGCGAAATCGCTTACAGCAGGCGGAGCGCGTGTACTGCATTGGGTTCGGATTCCCTTACACTGACGTTCCCGTTAACTTCCTGCTGACCGAGTCCCGTGGACCGCATCAAAAAGATTTCTTTCTTATCGATGTCGATGAGCGAGTGGGTGAAAGAGTTAAAGCTCTTTTACCAAAGCATTTCAACTTGCGGCTCGACTTCTTCGGCTCTAACTGGACTGCAAAGCTGCCAGACTTTTTATGGAGCATTCGACCCCCTGAACGTGGAACTGATTCGAACCCCGAGGCAACGGACAAGCTTCGTTGTTGGTGCCGGCATCGTCTCCGCGAAGGCGGAGATTTGCAATGCGTCAGGAGTCAGCCCGGCGTTTACCTCATCAGCGAGGTCTCAGAATACGGTGTTACGATTATCGATCGCCAGATACGCGTTCCTTATCATCTGACTTGGAAAGCCTTGCGCAAAGTAATTGATCAAGTCAGGACGAGCGGCATGCTTCCAATCTGGCGCCTTGAGCCGAAGTATGATGCCGTTTCGGTAGAGTCTCTCCTCGGACCGTGGTACGGCCGGGCGTGCGGTCGAGTTGCGGCGTCTTTACTTGCGCAAGCTGAAGTTGTCTCCATTGTTGATGACACGTACATTGGGGGCCTGAAAGAATCCTTCGCCCGCAGCGCTCCGTAATCGGCTGGCAAAAGTGGCTGCATGTTGTGCGCCCGAAGCGATGTCATCGGCGCGACGTTAAAGGCACACGCTTTCGGATCGATCGCAGCTCCCTCGCCGATGCGTCCTTATTGTGTCTCTGGGCTAAATTGAGGGAAATGGCTACTGCTAAGCCCTGCCTCAGCGGACTTGACCACAACGGATCCCTCCCGAATCGCTGATGGGAAATTGGTCGCAGTGCAACCGTTACGCGGCTTCAGTGAACCACTCAGAAGAGTGATCGAGCCTAAGCTGGCGAGCTATTTGGGTGAGTAGGGCTGGCTTTACGGCAAGTGGGAACGCCGAGACTGAGGTAGACCATTGTCTTGCCCGGCTCTTCTCCAGGTTTGACGGGTACCGCTGCTAGGTTCTCGCAGCTTCTTTGCCCTCAGGATCCGCGGGAAGGTTGGGGAGCCTATCCGAAAGACACGCAATGGGTTTAACGATCTCCGGTAATGAGCTACCATGAGATCGCTGGAAAGTTTCAGGGGCTGAACAATGAGATTCAAGTCAAGGTGCCGTACGACTGGTCAGGCAACTGCTACATGGAACTCACGAAGGTAACGTTGGCCAATCCAAGTTCAGGTACGCTTCGGACACTTCGTCGAAGGTGGATCTCTCTGAGAGCTGTGTAGCGCGAATGGTGGCCAGGGACGGAATCGAACCGCCGACGCCAGCCTTTTCAGGGCTGCGCTCTACCAACTGAGCTACCTGGCCGTTCTGTGCGAGACAAT
>JADGHK010000070.1 GCA_019686145.1 Bryobacteraceae bacterium
GCCACAAATTTGACGCCCGCGAGCATGGGCTCGAACGGCTCGCGATACTTCGGCTGACCGGTGATCGACAACGCGCCCATCGTACGGCCGTGGAAGGAATTTTCGAGAGCGACCAGCTCGTACTTTTGCGGGTCGATTTTTCTCCCGTGGGAGCGCGCGATCTTGATGGCGCCTTCCATCGCCTCGGCGCCCGAGTTGCAGAAGAAGACGCGTTGAAGCCCGCTTGCGCTCGCGAGGTGTTTGGCCAGCGGACCCTGATATTCGTGGTAGTAGAGATTGGAGCTGTGGACCAGAAGGCCAGCCTGTTCCCGAATCACGGATGTGATCCGGGGGTGCGCATGTCCCAGGGCGTTGACGCCGATTCCGCTTAGCAGATCGAGGTAGGCCCTACCCTCCAGGTCGTACAGCCAGCAGCCCTCGCCGCGCTTCAGCACAAGCGGGTAGCGTGCGTAGTTCTGTAAGAGGTACTTGTGCTCGAGGTCAATGACCTGCTGCGCGGCAGACGCCTGCTGTTGTGTTTCAGTGGGACCGGTCATTTCTTCATTCTAGACAGTCCTGGTCAGGCAGCCGAAGCTGCCTGCAGCCGGTCCTTCCTGCTTTGCTCCGCACGCAGCCAGCGGTCCACCGACTCGGCGGCTTTGCGTCCTTCCGAAATGGCCCATACCACCAGGGATTGGCCTCGACGCATATCACCGGCTGCGAAGACGCCCGGCACGCTCGACATGTAGTTTTCGTCGCATTTCACGTTGCCGCGCGCGTCGAGCTCGACGCCGAGCTGCTCCAGCATTCCGCTCCGGACCGGCCCCGTGAAGCCCATCGCGAGAAGTACGAGATCGACGTCGAACGTCATCTCCGTATTCGGAATCGGTTCAAAGCGGGGCGGCGGACCGAGACGGACCGCGTGCAGCTTGCGAACATGCCCGTTCTCGTCGCCGGTGAAGGCAGTGGTGCCGATGCTCCATTCCCTGATGCCGCCTTCCTCGTGGGAGCTCTCCGTGCGCAACTGCAAGGGCCAGAGCGGCCACGGCGTGTTCGGGGAACGCTCCTCCGGCGGCTTGGGCATGATTTCAAACTGGTATACCGATTTTGCCCTCTGACGGTGCGAAGTTCCGAGGCAGTCGGCGCCTGTGTCGCCGCCGCCGATGATGATGACATTCTTGCCGGTGGCGAGGATCGCTTCCGACTCCGGGATGGTGTCGCCGGCCACCCGGCGGTTTGCCTGGGGCAGAAACTCCATCGCAAAGTGGATGCCCTTCAATTCGCGGCCGGGCACCCGCAAGTCTCTCGGCTGCTCCGCGCCGCCCGCCAGCACGATCGCGTCGAACTCTTTGCGAAGGTCCTCAACCGGGACGTTTTGCCCGACGTGCGCCTTTGTGACGAACTTCACCCCTTCGGCCGTCATCTGCTCCAGACGCCGGTCGATCAGATGCTTCTCCATCTTGAAGTCCGGGATGCCGTAGCGGAGGAGTCCGCCAATGCGGTCCGCCTTCTCGAAGACCGTAACGTCGTGACCCGCGCGCCGCAATTGCTGCGCGGCGGCGAGACCCGCGGGGCCTGATCCGACAATGGCCACCCGCTTCCCGGTCAGCACTTGCGGAGGCTGGGGTACGATCCAGCCCTCTTTGAAGGCGTGGTCGATGATGCTCCTCTCAATCAGCTTGATGGCAACCGGAGGCTCGTTGATGCCGAGGACGCAGGCTGCCTCACATGGCGCCGGGCAAACGCGGCCGGTGAACTCCGGAAAGTTGTTTGTGGAGTGGAGAACCCGAATCGCGTCCCGCCAGCGGTCGCGATAAACCAGATCGTTCCAATCCGGGATGATGTTGTTGAGCGGGCACCCGGAATGGCAGAAGGGGACGCCGCAATCCATGCATCGGGCGCCCTGGGTCCGCACCTTCTCTTCGGGGAACGGCTGATAAATCTCAAACCAATCGTTAATTCGTTCCGCTACGGGACGCCGGCTGGGTACTTCCCGGCGATACTCGAGAAATCCTGTAACCTTACCCATGAACCACCTGCCTGGCCTCAGAAGGATTTGAAAGCGGCGCAGCCACACGCATTGCCGCCGGTTGGATGCCCAAAACCCGCTTGTACTCCTGAGGAAACACCTTTACGAACCGGGGCAGCACTGTGTACCAGTTGTCGAGGACCCATTTCGCCTTGGGGCTGCCCGTCAGCTCCGCGTGACGCCGGATGAGTTCGTGCAACTGCGTAACGTCGCTCGGTTCGACCACCGGTTCAAGATCCACGCCGCTCAAATTGCAGCGGACGCTTCCAAAGTCGCCCGCCTCGTCGAGGACGTAGGCGATGCCGCCGGACATGCCGGCCGCGAAGTTCCTGCCCGTCCTGCCGAGCACGACGACAAGGCCTTTCGTCATGTACTCGCAGCCGTGGTCGCCGACGCCTTCCACCACAGCGGTCGCGCCGGAGTTGCGGACAGCGAACCGCTCGCCGGCGACGCCGTTGAAAAACGCTTCGCCGCTGGTTGCTCCGTAAAGGACAACATTTCCGATGAGAATGTTTTCCTCAGGAACGAAGCTGGAAGCGCGCGGTGGGTAGACGACGAGCCTGCCGCCCGACAGACCCTTGCCGACATAATCGTTGGCGTCGCCCTCCAGGGTCATCGTCACGCCCTTGGAGAGAAAAGCGCCGAAGCTCTGTCCAGCCGAACCCGTGAAGTGGATCCGGATTGTGTCATCGGGAAGGCCCGCCGAGCCGTACCTCCGGGCGATCTCCCCGCTCAGCATCGCGCCGACGGTCCGGTGGATATTCCGGATCGGCATCTTGATCTCCACCTTCTTCTGCGATTCCAGGGCCTCCTTGGCATGCTCGATCAGCTTATGATCGAGCGCCTGTTCGAGGCCATGATTCTGCGGAATCAGGCAGCGGCGGCCGACCTTTGCCGGAACTTGCGGATTGTAGAGGATGGCGGAGAAATCCAGTCCTTTCGCCTTCCAGTGATCCGCCGCATCGCGCATCTCCAGCTTGTCGACCCGGCCCACCATCTCGTCGACCGTGCGGAAGCCCAGGCGCGACATGATTTCACGCAGTTCTTCCGCCACGAAGAAGAAGTAGTTGATGACATGTTCAGGGGCGCCGCGGAACTTCGCGCGCAGCACCGGATCCTGGGTGGCGATGCCGACAGGGCATGTATTCAGATGGCACTTGCGCATCATGATGCAGCCCATTGTGATGAGCGGCGCCGTTGAGAACCCGAACTCCTCGGCTCCGAGAAGAGCCGCGATGGCCACGTCGCGCCCCGTCTGCAGCTTTCCGTCCGTCTGCACGCGGATGCGGCTGCGCAGATCGTTCAGGACCAGAACCTGCTGGGTTTCCGCCAGACCCAGCTCCCAGGGAATGCCGGCGTGTTTGATGGAAGTCAGCGGAGAGGCTCCCGTGCCGCCCGTGTCTCCACTGATCAGAACGAGGTCGGCATGAGCTTTCGCGACGCCCGCCGCCACCGTACCGACTCCGACTTCCGCCACAAGCTTGACGGAAATCCGCGCCTGCGGATTGACATTCTTCAGGTCGTAGATGAGCTGGGCCAGATCCTCAATAGAGTAAATGTCGTGGTGCGGAGGCGGAGAGATGAGCCCAACGCCCGGAATCGAATGCCGGACACGGGCGATGATCTCGTCCACCTTATGGCCCGGAAGCTGGCCGCCCTCGCCGGGCTTGGCGCCCTGCGCGATCTTGATCTGAAGTTCGTCCGCATTGACCAGGTAGTTGGTCGTGACACCGAAGCGTCCCGATGCCACCTGCTTAATCGCGCTCCGCCGAGAGTCGCCGTTTGGATCGGGACGGAAGCGCTCTTCGTCTTCGCCGCCCTCGCCCGTGTTGGACTTGCCGCCGATGCGGTTCATCGCGATCGCGAGCGTCTCGTGCGCTTCCTTGCTGATGGAGCCGAACGACATGGCGCCGGTGGCGAACCGCTTGACGATTTCGCTGGCCGGCTCCACCTCCTCGAGCGGAATCGGCTTCGGAGCTTCCTTGAACTTCATGAGGCCGCGCAGCGTGCAGAGCTGGTGGTTCTGATTGTTGATCAGCTCCGCATACTCGCGATAGGTTTCGTAGCTCGACTTCTGCACGGCGTGCTGAAGCTTGCTCACCGTTTGCGGATTCAGCAGGTGATATTCGCCGCGCGCCCGGAAATGGTAGTTCCCGCCCGGATCCAGCTCGGTCTCGTTTTCGGAAGGAGGCCGGAAGGCGTAATCGTGCTTCAGCTTGGCTTCACGGGCGAGCACATCCAGCCCGACGCCTTCGATGCGCGAGACTGTGCCCGTAAAGTATTTCTCCACCAGGTCCTTGTTCAGCCCGATTGCCTCGAACACCTGCGCGCCGCGATAGCTTTGCAGGGTCGAGATGCCCATTTTCGAAAAGACCTTCAAGAGACCCTTGTTGATGGCTTTCTTGTAGTTCCGCAAGGCCTTTTCAAAGGTGATGCCTTCGGGCAGCAAGCCCCGGAGGGCAAGGTTATCCAGGGTCTCAATCGCGAGGTAGGGATTGACGGCGCTCGCGCCGTAGCCGATCAGGAGGCAGAAGTGCATGACCTCGCGCGGCTCGCCGGACTCGATAATCAGCGCAACCTGCGTGCGGGTGCCTTCGCGAATCAGGTGATTGTGGACCGCTGTGAGCGCAAGAAGGCTTGGTATCGGCGCCGAGTCTCGATCGACCCCGCGGTCGGACAGAATCAGAACCGAGTAACCGTTCTTGATCGAGAGCGACGCACGGCGGCAGAGGCTGTCGAGCGCCCGCTCCAGTTCCTTCTCGCCGCCCCGGACGAAATACAGCATCGGCAGGGTCGTCGCCAAAAAATCGCCCTGTGAGACGCGACGAATCTTCTCCAGGTCGCGGTTGGTCAGGATCGGATGCGGCAGCTTCAGAGTGTGGCAGTGCCGCGGCGTTTCATCCAGGATATTGCGCTCGTTGCCGATGTAGCTGGTTAGCGACATGACCAGCTCCTCGCGGATCGGATCAATGGGAGGATTGGTCACCTGGGCAAAAAGCTGCTTGAAGTAATTAAACAGAGGCTGCGGCTTGTCGGAGAGGCACGCCAGGGGCGTGTCGGTGCCCATGGATCCGACCGGCTCTTCTCCCTTGACAGCCATAGGCGTCAGCAACATCCGGATATCTTCGTCGGTGTAGCCGAACACGCGCTGCCGCTGAAGAATCGTATCGTGATCGGTCTCGTACTGCCGCGGCGGCTCGGGAAGATCCTCGAGGCGGATCTGATTTTTCTGAATCCACTCGCCGTACGGCTGCCGTGACCACAGGCTCTGCTTCAATTCCTCGTCGGGAATGATGCGGCCCTGCGCCGTATCGACCAGCAGCATCTTTCCGGGCTGGAGGCGTCCCTTCAGCTTTACGTCCTCCGGCTTTATGGGGAGAACGCCGGTCTCCGACGCCATGATCAGCATGTCGTTGCGGGTGACCAGATAACGGGCAGGCCGGAGACCGTTTCGGTCAAGAGTGGCGCCGATGACCCGGCCGTCGGTAAACGCGACTGCGGCCGGACCGTCCCAGGGCTCCATCAGGGAAGCGTGGTATTCGTAAAAGGCCCGTTTGTCCGGATGCATCGTCGTGTCCGCGTCCCATGCCTCCGGAATCAGCATCGCCATCACGTGAGGCAGGCTGCGGCCGGCCATCGTGAGCAGCTCGACGGTGTTGTCCAGCATCGCCGAGTCGGAGCCGCCGGGCGTGATGATCGGAAAGAGCTTCTTGATGTCTTTGAAGTACGGCGAGGAGAGAACGCTCTGCCGGGCGTACATCCAGTTGGCATTCCCTTTGATGGTATTGATCTCGCCGTTGTGGCAGATGTAGCGGAACGGATGCGCCAGTTGCCAGGTAGGGAACGTATTGGTGGAAAACCGCTGGTGGACCAGGCAAAGGGCGCTCACTACGTCCGGGTCCGTCAGTTCGTTGTAGAACTCGGCAATCTGCGGCGCCAGCAGCAGGCCCTTGTAAACGATCGTGCGCGCGGACAAGGAGGGGATGTAGAAGAAATCCTTATCCCGCACATCGGATTGGGCGATCTCGTTCTCCGCCCGCTTGCGGACCACGTAAAGACGCCGCTCCAGCTCGTCTTCCGTCATTCCCGGCGCACCGCCCACGAATACCTGTTCAATGTAGGGCTGCGAAGCGCGGGCAACGCGTCCGATCGCGTCCGAGTTTACTGGCGTATCGCGCCAGCCGAGCAGGGTCAGACCTTCCTCCCGGATGATCCGCTCCAGGATGCCTTCGCAAATGAGCCGCTGTTGCGGCTCAACAGGAAGGAACACCATGCCAACGCCGTACTGGCCGGCTGGCGGAAGCTGGAAGCCAAGCTTTGCGCACTCCTTTTCGAAAAACCGGTGAGGGATCTGGATCAGGATACCCGCTCCGTCTCCCGTTTCCGGATCACAACCGCATGCACCCCGGTGGGTCAGGTTGATGAGGATCTGAATGCCCTTGAGGATGATGTCGTGAGATCGCTGGCCGTTGATATTAACGACAAAACCAATGCCGCAGGCATCACGTTCCGTACTTGGGTGATACAAGCCTTGGGCTCTCGGTAAGCCATTTGCCGGAGAATCGGAAGAAAAACGGACTTGGTTCATTGCCTTCGTTGCAGTATAGGGTACACGATTACTATTAGTCAATCCAAAATATTAGCATTGACATAATTAGAAGAACTTATGATACTCTAGAGGCCGGTGACGTTCGAACAACTGAACCTCTTCCGAGATATCGTGCAAACCCGCAGCGTGAGCCGCGCTGCGGCGCAGAATGGCGTCAGCCAGTCCGCGGCCAGCCAGACTTTGCAGGAGCTGGAAAAAGTGCTGGAAGTGCAGCTTGTGGATCGTTCGACGCGGCCGCTGGCCGTGACGCCCGCCGGGCGGCTGTTCTATGAAATGTGCAGGGACGTCCTCCGACGCAAGGCCCAGTTTGAAGCCGACCTGCAGTCCGTGAAGGGGCAGGCGGACGGGCTGGTGCGCATCGCGTCGATCTACTCGGTGGGCATCTATGAAATGTCCGCGCTCGAGGAGGAGTTCCGGCGGCGCTGCCCGCAGGCCTCGATTTCCGTCGATTATCTGCGGCCCGAGAAGGTGTATGAAGCGGTGCAGTCGGACCGGGCGGATTTGGGGATTGTGAGTTATCCGGAGGCCACTCGCGAGATAGCCTTTATCCCATGGCGTCAGGAAGAGATGGTTTTGGGCGTCACGCCCTCGCATCCTTTGTCGCGCAAAAGTTCGGTGGCGGCGCAGGACCTGCAGGGAGAAGACTTTATCGGCTTCGACGAGGAGCTGCCGATACGGCGCCACGTCGACCGCTTCCTGCGCGAGCAGGGCGTGCAGGTCCACATCACTCTCCATTTCGACAATATCCAGAGCCTGAAAGAAGCGATTGCCCTCGGCTACGGGGTCAGCATCCTGCCCAAGCGCATGATGCTTGCCGACATCGCCCAGGGCCGCCTTGTCGCCGTTCCCCTGCAGGCGGAACTGTACCGGCCGCTCGGCATCATTCATCGCCGCCGGCGGAAGTTCCATCCCGCAGCCGCGCGCTTCCTCGAGCTGCTGCGTGAATCCGCGCAAGTCGCGAGCGAATACTCGGTTACGGGAACTGCCGGGAAGTCGCAGGTTTGGTCTGCTGGTTGAACACCACTTACGGCGTCTGCGATTCTAGCCTCATGATGAGGTTTTCGCGGCGGAATCTATTTCTGCAGACGGCCGGAGCAATTGCGGCACAGTCTGTGGCCCTTCCCCAGTCCACTCCTCAGCCCGGACGCATCCGGCTGGCTGTTTCGACTTACTCCTGGTGGCATTTCCGGACCCAGAAATATCCGATTGAATCCGTAATCGAACATGCCGCCCGGCTCGGGTTCGACGGCGTCGAGATCCTGCATCGTCAAATGCGGGATGAGACGCAAGCCTACGTCAACAACTTGAAGCGCCTGGCCTTCCGGAATGGACTGGCTCTCCCCATGCTCTCCATCCATCAGGATTTCGTGCACCCCGAAGCCGAAGAGCGGAAGCGGCATATCGATCACACCCGGCGCTGCATCGAATTGGCTGCCAACCTGGGCATCCCCTGCGTGCGGCTCAACTCAGGCAGATGGAAAACGATCAAGTCGTTCGATGAGCTCATGAAAGTCAAAGGGGATGAGCCACCTCTTCCCGGGTATACGAACGAGGACGCTTTCCGCTGGTGCGTTGAGTCGATCGAGCAGTGCCTGCCTCACGCAGAACGCGAGGGCGTGATCCTGGCGCTCGAGAATCATTGGGGGCTCACTACCAGCCCTGACATGCTTCTTCGCATTTACAAGGCCGTGAACTCGCCGTGGCTGTGCATCAATCTCGATACGGGCAATTTCCCCGGAGATCCCTATGCTGGTATCGAGAAGCTTGCTCCCCATGCGGTGATCGTCCAGGCCAAGACCTACTACGGCGGCGGCGAGTGGTACACGCTCCAACTCGATTATCAACGGATCGCCGGGATTCTTCGGAAGAGCGGCTTCCATGGCTGGGTGTCCCTCGAAATGGAAGGGAAAGAACCGGCCGAGACGGCCGTGCCGAAGAGCCTCGCGGTGCTGAAGAAGGCGTTCGCGTAGAGTCTGCCGCTGACTTCGACGGGTTGTGAGATTCAGGCTCTGTCCGGCGGCCGCCGGAACAGAGCCTCCTGGCGCTCACTGCACAAATTGATACTGTGCTCGCGCTGAATCATTGCGCTGTTTGAAGACAGCGTCATAGTTTCCGCTCGCTTCCGCAAATCGC
>JADGHK010000071.1 GCA_019686145.1 Bryobacteraceae bacterium
GCGCTTGGTCCCGACGGCGAAATCATGCTCGACTGCTGGATGGCCTGGACCGAACGCTACACCATCGAGATGGCCGAGATGCTTGCTCCCTACCGCGTGTACTGGATGGAGGAGGTTCTGCAGCCTCACGACTACGCGGGCTTCGGCAGGTTAAACGCAGCGATCAAATCCACGCGCATTGTCACCGGCGAGCACGAGTACGGCCGCTATGGTTTCCGCTACCTGCTCGAACATAACGCCGCGTCGATCTGGCAGCCCGACATTCAATGGTGCGGCGGGTTGACTGAGCTACGCCGCATCGGTGCGCTGGCGCAGGCTTACGACATCCCCGTAATTCCGCATGGCGGCGGCTTGAATGGCGCGATCCACTGGATCATCGCAAATGTAAATTCGCCGTGGGCGGAAATGTTCCTGCCTCCACCGGGCGGGCCGAGCGAAGTCTACCGCCTGCACGAAGAACAGTACCAGCTCACCCGAGGGCCGGAAGGAATCTACACGCGTCCGAGCGACCGTCCGGGCTGGGGTTGGGACATCGTTGTCGCATCGTAAGGGCAGATTTCGGAGCTGTTTCTGATTCGCTTCGAGCGGGAAACAGCTCCGACTCGAGATCAGGGCAGCGGGAAGAAGCTCTACGAGACCTTCCTGACGGTGTATTGGATCGCAGGCCCGCCGTTCGGGGCTTCCACGTTAAATTGAATCTCGTCGCCGCTGACCTTCCCCTTGTAGTTCAGCTTCACGTCATTGTCCTGAAATTTCACGGTGATCGTGAAGGATATGTTGTCGCCCTCTACTTTACCGTCCGTAATCGCGGATTTCCCCGTGAACTGGCTCGACGTCTCGCCGGTAAGAGTCGCGCCATTTACCTGAAAAACAAACGTTCTTTCAAAGGAGCCATTCGGCGTCTCTATCGTCCCTTTCCAGGTTCCGGTTACATCCGCCGCCGACAGAACAGCGGTAAACATCGCCATCAGAACGAACATCCATTTCATGGAAAAGACTCCTTCCTTGCGTGAAACAGTCTCTTACTGTGCGGGATTCCCGGAACGTTTGCAAGGGTGCGCAAGGATTAACGGCGGATCATCGCCTCTGACGCTTGGCGGGCTCCGATCGTAACCAACCCGGAACTTCCTGGCCCAAAGGAGGTGAACTGAAGCCCTGCAGCCTGCTATCGTTGGTAATCAGAATCTGGAAAACTCAACTTTCGGGGGAATGGCTGTGGACGTCGTTGCAGGTGTGGATCTAGGCGGAACTGCAATCAACTACACATTGCTGAACGGACAGGAGAAGTTCCTGATCGAGGGACTGTGCGAACACCCGTCCCTGTCGAAGGAAGGACCGCAAGTCTGCCTTCAACAGATCGAGGACGGCCTGAAGATCGCCGTCGAGTCGGTGGGGCTCACGCTCAGCAACGTGGTAGTCATCGGTTTGGATACGCCCGGTCCTGCGAGTTCGGCGGGGGTGCTGAGCGCGAAAGGATCGACAAACTTCGAACACCCCAACTGGGCAGGATTCGATATCCGGGAAGCTGTCGCCCGGCGGACGGGAAAGCCGGTGACATACCTCAACGACGGGAACGCCGGAGCTCTTTGGGGCCATTTTGCGCTCTTCGGCGCAGCCAACCAGGCAACGTCCATTTCGGCCGTGATCGGCACGGGACTCGGCGGGGGCGTCATCGTCAACAATAGCGTCGTAAAGGGCCGGAAGGGATTCGGCGGAGAACTGGGTCATGTTCTCATCCCCTATCAGAGCATTCAAGGGATTGAAGGGCTGACACCGCAATGCAACTGCGGCCGGGTGGGCGACCTCGAATCCTTATGCTCGCTGACGGCGATCGGCAAGTCGCTTCTGCCGTATTTTCTGCCCAAGTACCCGGGCCATGAGCTTGGCAAAATCGGCGATCTGAATAAGGCGGCCAAGCTGGTGCGAGGGCTGGCCGAGCAGGGCGACCCGATGTGCAGGGAAATCTTCCGTGTTCAGGCGCATGCGCTCGGGCTTTTCTTTGATGAGATGGTGAACACCTTCGATCCCGACGCGCTGATCGTGGGCGGTGGAGCGCTCGAGACGAAAGAAGAGTTTCAGTGCTGGTTTCTGGATGAGATTCGAGCCGGGATGCCTCCCCAGCGTGAAGAACAAGCGGATATTCCGATCTACGTGATGCCGAACGGCGACACGGCCGGGGCGCGGGGCGCGGCCATCGAAGCACTCAAACTGGCCCGGCAAAGCGGGCTCATCTAGGGCGCTTCCGGCCGGCTCAACGTCGCAGCGGCCCCGTACTCTTTTGGCATGACGATCCAGCAAATGAGGTATGCCAGGAGCCCGGTGCCTGCCAGGACGACGGCTGCCAGCCACGCGATCCGGATGAGTGTCACATCGATTTTGAAATAGCGTGCGAACCCAGCGCAGACGCCGGCGATCATCTTCTCATCCATCGCTCGAGTCAGCCTTCTGGGAGCGGCAGCAGTTTCTCCCTGCTTCAGCCCGCACTGCGGGCAGTATCGATCTGTCTCCTGCAGCTCCCGTCCGCACTTCACGCAATACATACACGTCCTCCAGGCCGAACAAAAACCGCTTTGGCGGCCTTCATATAGCAGTACGCAGTAGGGCCCCCTGTTGTTCCCCACCTTCCAGAGGGCGCTGCGGGCGGGCCGCCAGCGCTCGATTTCTCAGGCAAACGCCGCACCGCCGGAGGCTGCGACTCTTGATATGCTGTGTGCACGGCATGATTCCCGCCGGCGCCGGCTCCAGCCGGCAGCGAATGAGAGGCAGAGAATGGTTGGTAACGCGTTGCGCGCGAGAAGCGTGGACATCTTCCGTTTCACAAGTTTCCTGATGTGTCCGGCCATGTTGCTGGTTCAGAGCGCCAATGGAAAGGTCAGCTTCAATCGCGACATCCGTCCGATCATGTCGGAAACCTGCTTCCGGTGCCACGGGCCGGATAAGAGCAGCCGTATGGCCGGGCTCCGTTTGGATATCCGCGAAGAGGCGATTAAGCCGACTCGCACAAAAGTGATTCCAATCGTTCCGGGAAAACCGGAGGAGAGCGCAATCATCGATCGCATCTTCTCCAAAAACCCCGCGAAGCTGATGCCTCCCAAATACGCCCATAAGGAGCTTTCGGAGGCGCAGAAGGAAACCATCCGGCGCTGGGTCGCCGAGGGCGCCGAGTACGAAGGACACTGGGCGTACGCACCGATCAAGCGGCCACCCGTTCCTGCTTTGCAGCAAGCGAAAGCCCCTATCCGCAATCCGATTGACGCATTCGTCCAGGCTCGCCTTGCTAAAGAAGGGCTAACGCCTGCGCCGGAAGCCGATCGGAGGACACTGCTGCGGCGGGTAAGCCTGGACCTGACGGGCCTGCCTCCGACACCGCGTGAAGTCGAGGAGTTCCTGAACGACCCGTCCCCTGACGCTTACGAGAAGGTCGTGGACCGGCTGCTGGCCTCGCCGCGATACGCCGAAAAGCAGGCAATGCATTGGCTCGATGCCGTACGTTACGCTGACACCTGCGGCTTCCATGGCGACAATCCGATACCGGCCTGGCCCTACCGGGACTATGTCCTGCGAGCCTTCCGGGACAACAAGCCGTTTGACGAGTTCACGCGCGAACAGCTTGCGGGCGACCTCCTGCCCAACCCCAGCACCGGGCAGCTCGTGGCTTCCGCCTACAACAGGCTGAACCGGACTTCCGCGGAAGGCGGCGTGCAGCCGAAGGAATATCTCGCCAAGTACGCGGCAGACCGGGTGCGGACCACAAGCGCTGTATGGATGGGAAGCACGCTCGGCTGTGCCGAATGCCACGACCATAAGTTCGATCCCTTCACCACGAAGGACTTCTACTCGATGAAGGCCTTCTTTGCAGACATCAAGGAAACGGGCCTTGTACCGGACAGAGGTCCGCGAGCCTTCGGCACAAAGCTCATGCTTCCGTCCGAAGAGCAGGCGAGACGCCTCGAAGAGCTGAAGCGGCGAGTCGAAGCAGCCCGGCGCAAACTGGATGAGCGCCTCCTTGCAATGGAGGAACAGCAACAGCAGTGGGAGCGGCGGGTGCTGGAGGATTACAACAAGGGGCTGCTTTCGTGGCAATTGCAGCGGCCCATCTCCGCACAGGCTGAAAACGGAGCCGTACTGACGGTTTACAACGACGAGCCCTTCGAGAGCGTGTACGAATATCGCGGTTCTTTGGTATCGGAGCGGAAGCCCGGCAACGGACTTCTCGTCGCATCCGGTCCGAATCCCGACAATGAAACCTACGTGGTGACGCTGAAGCCGGGCGCGGGAACCTGGACCGCTCTCGGCATCGAGGTGATCCAGGACGAGTCGCTACCCGGCATTCGGGTAGCTCGCGGTTCGGATCGTGTCGTGCTGACCGAAGTGGAAGCGGAGCTCACCGATTCATCCGGCAAGCGCCGCAAACTGCCCTTCGCACTGGCGACCTCGTCGACGGCGGCAAGTCCTGACCTGCCAGCCATGGCCGCGATTGATGGCGATTCTAAAACCGGCTGGGGGATTTCCACCTATGGAGAGGGCCAGAATCTGTTTCTCGCGCTCCGTTTCCAGGAAACGCTCCGTACGGAACCCGGCTCGGTCATTACTCTGCGCCTCCGCCACGATTCCGACTACCGGCAGGCGACCATCGGGCGCTTCCGGATTGCTCTGTCCAGCGGCGAATACTCGTGGCCGGGCCGCGAGACCACGGGCATGCGCGAGCCTTCGAAAAAGCACAGCGGGCTGCCCGAAGCGATCGTGAAGGCGCTCAAACTGCCGGCCGAAAAGCGGTCTGCAAGTCAGTATGAGGCGCTGCTCGTGCACTTCGCCTGGGCGACGCCCGAATTGCAGCCGCTCTATGTCGATCTCGTCCGGTCGGAAGCGGAGCTTGCCATCCTCGAAGGATCGATTCCGAAGGTGCTTGTGACGGAATCCGTAGAGCCGCGGATTACCCGGGTTCTCCCGCGCGGTAACTGGATGGATGACAGCGGCGAGATTGTGGAGCCGGCTATTCCCGCATTCCTCGGGAAGCTCCAGACAAGCGGCAGGGCAACGCGGCTGGATCTCGCCAATTGGCTGGTTTCGAAGGATAACCCTTTAACGGCCCGGGTCTTCGTAAATCGGATGTGGCGGCTCTTCTTCGGCACCGGGCTGTCCAAGGTCCTGGACGATCTCGGCTCGCAAGGAGAATGGCCCACCCATCCCGAGCTGCTGGACTGGCTCGCTGCGGAATTCATGGAACCGCAGGCGCCAGGCACGCACGCATGGGACATGAAGCATATTGTCCGAACAATCGTCACAAGCCACACCTACAGGCAGTCGTCGGCAGGCAGCTCGGAAGCCGAGGCAAAGGATCCGGACAACCGGCTGCTTGCGCGGCAGTCGCGGCTGCGCGTGGACGCCGAAATCGTACGGGACGTCGCGCTTTCCGTGGCAGGTCTGCTGGATGATCGCTTCGGCGGGCCGAGCGTCAGGCCTTACCAGCCTGACGGGTACCTTGCCGCGCTCAATTATCCAAAGCGCGGCTACTCCGCCAGCCGGGGCAAAGATCTGTACCGCCGAGGCCTCTACGTACACTGGCAGCGGTCCTTCCTCCACCCCAGCCTGCTCACCTTCGACGCACCGACGCGCGAGGAATGCACAATCAATCGGGTGACCTCCAACACTCCTCTGCAGGCATTGGTGCTGTTGAATGATCCAATCTTCGTAGAAGCCGCCCGCGTGTTTGCCGCGAGGATCTTGAAGGAAGGCGGCAGCTCGATCGACAAGCAGATCGACTGGGCGTACCGGGGCGCGCTGAGCCGCCCGGCTCGGCCGGAGGAACAGCGAATCCTTGCGGATCTGCACCGCGCCAGCCGCGATCGCTTCCGCACTTCTCCGGAAGAAGCGAAAAAGCTGCTGGCCGCGGGCGACGCGCCTTTGCCCCAAGAGATTTCGGAAACGGAACTGGCGGCGATGACAACTGTCGCCCGCGCAATCCTGAACTTGCACGAGACGATTACTCGAAATTGACGAGGCCCCATGGATCCGATCAACAAGATTGCTCTTGAGATGCACCGCCGAACGTTTCTCGGGCGAGGAATCGCCAATCTCGGTCTTCTGGCGCTGCATTCCCTGCTTCCGTCGAAGCTCAAAGGCGCGGACGGGCCCGCGCAGGGTGGTCGATGGCGGGGCGTCGTGAACCCGCTCCATCACCCCGCCAAGGCAAAGCGGGTAATTTATCTCTACCAGGCTGGCGGCCCCTCGCACCTGGAGACGTTCGACAACAAACCGAAGCTTGCAGAAATGCACGGGAAGCCCATGCCGGAATCCTTCACGAAGGGCCAGCAGATTGCACAGCTCCAGGGCAAGCCCCTCATCTGCTTCGGTCCGCAGTACGGCTTCCAGAGGTATGGCAAGTCCGGGCAGGAGATCTGCGAGCTGTTCCCGCACATCGGTAGTGTTGCCGACGACATATGCATCATCCGGTCGATGTGGACGGAGCAGATCAACCACGACCCCGCCCACACACTGATGAACACAGGGTCGATCATCGCAGGACGTCCGAGCATGGGATCGTGGGTCCTGTACGGACTCGGCTCCGAGACGGAGGATCTGCCCGGCTTTGTCGTGCTCCTCTCCTCAGGACGAGGCGGCCAGATGCAGCCGATCGCTGCGCGGCAGTGGTCGGCGGGCATCCTGCCGAGCAAGTTCCAAGGCGTCAAACTCAACTCCGTCGGCGACCCGGTTCTCTACATCCAGAATCCCGCCGGCGTTGACGCAGGTCTTCAGCGCAAGTCCATCGAAGCGATTAATGAGCTGAACCGGGTGCAGCACAAGTTCGAGCCCGACCCGGAGATTCTGACCCGCATTTCGCAATACGAGATGGCGTTCCGAATGCAGATTAGCGTTCCGGAGCTGATGGACATGAGCAAGGAGCCGGCACACGTGCTAGAGGCCTACGGCGCAAATCCGGGTGACGGATCGTTTGCGTCAAACTGCCTTCTGGCGCGCCGCCTGGCGGAACGCGGCGTCCGGTTCATTCAGCTCTACCATCGCGATTGGGACCATCACGGCGGCGTGAAGAAGAATATGGCGCTCAAAGCCGAAGAGGTAGACCGGCCGACCGCGGCGCTGATCAGAGATTTGAAGGAGCGCGGAATGCTCGACGAAACGATGATTATCTGGGGCGGCGAGTTCGGCCGCACTCCCATGTCCCAGGGAGGCGACGGCCGGGACCACCATATCAAGGGCTTTTCCTACATGGTGGCGGGCGGCGGTTTCAAGGCCGGCATCACGTACGGCGCGACTGATGAACTCGGATACCAGGCTACGGAAAATCCGGTCAGCGTGCACGACTTCCACGCCACGATGCTGCATCTGCTCGGCATTGACCACAAGCGTCTGACCGTGAAGTTTCAAGGCCTGGACGTGCGCCTCACAGGTGTGTCCGGCGACGTCGTAAAAGACATTCTGGCGTAGGTTGGAGAAGGATCGACGATGCAAACGACTCGAAGAGCATTGCTGGGTCTCGGCCTCGGCTGCGCGGGGCTGCTGAGCTTACCCGCATTCGCGCAAAAGCGTCCCGAGCTGAATGACGGCGAGGCTCACGGCGACCCGCCCTTTCTTATCGAGGAAGGCTGGCAGCCGTTGCTGAACGGTAAGGATCTGCGGGGCTGGCGCGCTCAGGATCCCTCCAAGCCGAACGAGTGGTTCACCACTGCCTACGTGATGTGGGACCGCCTGCTTGCGCCAGGGCGGCTAAGCGGGATGAAAGCTCCCTCCGTCAGAATCCTCAACGGCCCGACAGGGCGCACCGTAAACCTCGTAACCGAACAGAAATTCGGTGACATGGAGCTGTATCTGGAGTTCATGCTGGCGAAAGGCTCAAACTCCGGTGTCTATCTGCACGGCTTATACGAAGTCCAGATCTTTGATAGCTACGGATCCACAGAGCCGATGAAGACCTCCGACGGCGGAGCAATCTACCACCGCTGGATCAACAACCGGGGCGTCGGGGGATCCGCCCCGTCGAGGAATGCCTCGCGCCGGCCCGGCGAGTGGCAGAGCTATCAGATCTGGTTCCGCGCTCCCCGCTTCGACGCCAGCGGCAAGAAGATCGAGAATGCCCGTTTCCTGCGAGTTCTTCATAACGGATTGTCGGTCCAGAACGACGTGGAGGTAAGCGGCCCGACGCGGGCTCACATGGACATCCCGGAAGCGCCAGAGAATCCCCTGATGCTGCAAGGTGATCACGGGCCGGTCGCGTTTAAAAACATTTATTGGCGCCCGCTGAGAGATATCATTATCCGCTGAGACGTCAGCGGGAGGAGGAGCGATGAGAGCCGCGTTCTACGAAGGACATGAGCGCATCCGGATCGGTTCGTGCGTGCCGCTGCAGCCAGCGGCCGGGCAGGTTCAGATTGAAGTGTCGCACTGCGGCATTTGCGGGACGGATCTGCATATCTTCCACGGGAAGATGGATCACCGCGTCACCTTCCCTCAAGTCCTTGGCCACGAAATGTCCGGCACAATCCGGGCGATCGGCGACGGCGTGTCCGGCTGGGCTGTCGGAGACCGGGTCACGGTCAGACCCCTCGATCCCTGCGGCGCGTGTCCCGCCTGCCGCAACGGCCACAGCCACATCTGCCAGAAGCTGAAGTTCATCGGCATTGATGCTCCCGGCGCGATGCAGAGCCTGTGGACCGTGCCCGCTCACACACTGCACAGACTGCCCGACAACCTGTCGCTGCAACAAGGAGCGCTCATCGAGCCGCTG